>NZ_JBICMS010000032.1:0-13952 GCF_043106615.1 Pseudomonas sp. CJQ_9
CCGCCGGTGGCGTTTTCGATGGTGACGCTGACGGTCGACCCATTGTTGTAGACGTCGTTGGCCGGCGTCTGGAAGTCGACACTGCCCTGGGTCTTGCCAGCTTCAACGGTCACAGTCTGGCCGTTGGACAGGGTCACGGTTACCGGGGTCTGAGCAGGGTTGCTCAACGTCACGGTATAGGTGATCACGCCGCCTTCGGTCACGCTCGGCGAAGCCGTGAGCGTTGCGGTAGTGGTGTCGATGGTATCAGTCACCTCGGTGACCGCCGGCGTTTGCGGCAATGTGACGGTCAGGCCGCCACCGCCAGTACTCCCGGTGACGGTCGTCGAGATCTGCCCGCCATCAATGTAAGGCGTATCGTTTGGCGGTACCTGGACATTGACACTGCCGCTTGTCTGCCCGGCCGGAATGGTGATCACGGCACCATTGGACAAGGTAATCACCAGGTTGGTAGTTGGTGCCTGACCCACGGTGGCGGTATAGACGATGACGCCACCCGCTTCACTGATGGAAGGGGTGGCGCCGAGGACAAGGTCGGTAGCAACGTTGGCGTCGGTGGTCGGTGGGGTCACCAGATTGTTGTTGGTGCCCAGCTGACCGACCTGCACGCTGTTGAGCGCGGCTGCAGAGCTTAAACCCTCGGTGGGGAAACCGACGGTCGGATCAACCCGGCCCGCAGTCTCTTCCAGCATTACGAAGCTATGGCCGCCGCCCACAGCGCCACCACCACCCGCTGCCGACGGACCAGCAGCGGTAGCTTCAAGCTCGGTAGTCGGGTCGACACCCGCAGCAATCGCCTGCTGCAGCTCTTCTACCGAAGGCGCTGCCTGGGCAGTGGCCTGATCGAGGTCGGTGCTGCTGTCGGGTGTATCGGCGCTCCACTGGCTGTCACGGCCAAGGTCGAGCAGGCGGCCATCAGCCAGTTCCAGAGTAACTGCGCCACCAGGGCCAGTGAGCACTTGCTCACCGGCCAACAGACGGTCACCTTCAATGAGTACACGCCGGATGCCCTCTGGGGATACCGCGATAACCTGGCCGACAATACTTTTGACGATGGCTACAACGCTGCTCATTGGACTCTCCGTGTGACCCGGTGGGTACTTCCGTGCCAGAGCGGCGCTTGCAGGCCACTTCAGGCGGAACTATGTCGATGATCTTTGACGTTTTTGACGTCAATATTCCGTCTATAACTGTTTGGAATTACTTAACTGCCAAACTATTGACCTTATACAGGCCATCCTAAACAATCGGCAATGTAATGTCACATTGATATTTTTACCTTAGCCAAGCGGGTCCGAAGGACAAATGTCGTACATCAGTGAATAGGCGTATTGCGCGCAGTACGGTTAACAATTTCCGCCATCACGAGGGCCGGCTCTATAGAATGGGCAGCAACCTGGCGCCATTATTCTGATCGCCCGCAATCACTCGACAATGCTATTGCTTTGCAAGCATAAACCTTGCCGGAATACAGCGCGATCCCGGCAAAATCTACCCGCCAGCCCGCGCCACCTGCAGGCGCAACGCCGCCAAGAGCTGTGACTTGCTGCAAATCAGAGAGATAGCGGTCGCAACGAAGTGCTGCGCCAGGAGGGATTGAAACCCAGCTGCGATTATTGATCGCGAACGCTTTAGCAGGCTGCTTTTTATAGATGAATTTTGACTAATAGCCGACAACAAAACGCCAATATACCAGCGCCTGTTTACTGACCCTGTCTACACTGCTTTTCGAGAGCCGGACAGCAGAACAACAGGGCACGCTATGCTGAAATCAAGCGTCAAAACGACGGCGGGCCGAATCAGAATATGAAACATTCACTGCACGACACCCTCTGGTCGAAATGAAGCACGCAGAACTGTTTACTCAGTAACGATTCAAGGCGACCATGGCCATCTGCCCGAGCCCCGCGGTATCACACCGCCATCGGTACTGCCTGGCAGCACCATAGAATGCCAAGGTGAGCCGGCCGAGCTTGAACGGCAGCCCACCTATCCCACCCACCACAAGGATGAAGAGAGCGCCGCGTGGAATCCGAAGTCAGTCGAGTCCAACTCAGCCACGATCCACGCAGTCAGCATGACGATCCGTTGCTGGATAGTCTGCTGAGCCTGTGTGTCCTGCACCAGAAACCCGCCAGCCGGGTCATGCTGACCACAGGTCTGCCGCTGCCCGCCCAGCGCCTGAGCCCCGAGCTGCTGCCCCGCGCCGCCGCCCGCGCCGGCCTGCAAGGGCGCCTGCTGCAGCGCAAGCTTGAGCAGATCCCGACTATAGCCATGCCGGCCATGCTGCTGCTCAAGGAGGGCCGCAGCGCCGTTCTGCTGGGCTGGGAGAACGAAGATACCGCCCGCCTGTTGCTTAGCGAAAGCGACGGCGGCGAGGTGCACGTCAGCCGCGAAGCCCTGCTCGGCGACTACAGCGGCCGGGTGTTCTTCGCCCAACCGCAGCATAAGTTCGACGTGAACCACGGCAACCTGATCCCGCGGGCGAAGTCGTGGTTCCGCGACACGCTGTTGCGCAGCAAATGGCTGTACATCGATGCCATCGCCGCCAGCCTGGTGATCAACCTGATTGCCCTTGCCGCCCCGCTGTTCGTGATGAACGTGTATGACAGGGTGGTACCCAACCAAGCCACTTCGACGCTCTGGGTATTGGCCATCGGTATCGCCGGCGCCTATATCTTCGATTTGATTCTCAAAGGCCTGCGCGGCCTGTGCCTGGACCTGGCCGGCAAGAAAACCGACCTGATCATCTCGGCAACGCTGTTCGAACGTATTGTCGGCATGTCGATGAAATACCGGCCGGCGAGGGTCGGCAGCTTTGCCCAGAACATTCACGAGTTCCAGGGCCTACGCGACTTCCTTGCCTCGCTGACCCTGACCAGCCTGATCGACCTGCCCTTCACGATCCTGATCCTGATCGTGATCGCCATCATTGGCGGGCACCTCGTATGGATTCCGATCATCGCCTTCCCCCTGGCCCTGGGTATCGGCTATGCCCTGCAGCGGCCGTTGATGGCAACCATGGAGCGAACCATGGCGCTGGCCTCTGAGCGCCAGTCCAGCCTGATCGAGACATTGGCCGGCCTGGATGCGGTCAAGGTCAACAATGCCGAAAGCGAACGCCAGTACATGTGGGAGCAGACCCTTGGCACCCTCAGCCGTCTGGAACTGCGTGTGAAGGTGCTGTCGAGCCTGGCGATGAACATTACCCTGCTGATCCAGCAATTGGCAGGTGTGGCAATGATCTGCGTCGGCGTGTACCTGATCATCGACGGCAACCTCAGCATGGGCGGCCTGGTAGCGTGCTACATGCTCAGCGGCCGTGCCCTGGGCCCATTGGGCCAGCTCAACGGCCTGCTCGCGCGATACCAGCAAGCCAAGGTGACCATGGTCTCCACGGACCACATGATGGAGCTGCCGCAGGAGCGCAATTTCGAAGAGCGCCCACTGAGCCGCAAGGTACTGCAGGGCAGCGTGGAGTTTCGTGGGGTCGACTTCACCTACCCGAACCAGCAGAACATGGCGCTGAAGAACATCAACCTGACCATACGCCCTGGTGAGAAGGTCGGCATCATCGGCCGCAGTGGTTCGGGCAAGAGCTCACTGGCCAAGCTCATCGTCGGCCTGTACGAGGCCGACGGCGGGTCGCTGCTGGTGGACGGTGTGGACATCCGCCAGATCGACGTCAGCGAATTGCGCCATAACGTTGGCTACGTCCCGCAGGATATCCAACTGCTGGCGGGCACCCTGCGTGACAACCTGGTCAGCGGTGCGCGTTACATCGAGGACGAACTGATCCTGCAGGCCGCTGAACTGGCTGGCGTACATGAATTCGCCCGGCTGCACCCGGACGGCTATGAGCTGCAGGTAGGCGAACGTGGGCAGAACCTGTCCGGCGGTCAGCGGCAGAACGTTGCCCTGGGCCGTGCGCTGCTGCTCAACCCGCAGATCCTGCTGCTGGACGAACCCACCAGTGCCATGGACAACACCGGTGAGGAGCGCCTCAAGCAACGTTTGCAGGCGGTGGTGGAAGGCAAGACAGTACTGCTCGTCACCCACCGTGCCTCGCTGCTGTCGCTGGTAGACCGGTTGATCGTGATCGATCGCGGGCAGATTGTCGCCGACGGCCCGAAAGCCGCGGTAATGGACGCGCTGAAGAAGGGGCAGATCAGTGTTGCATAAGCTGGATATCGGGCAGTTCAAGGATAGCTTGCGGCGCTATTTCAAAGGCTCCGAGTCACTGGGCGGCCAGCCGCTGCCAGAGGTCAACAAGGCCCTGATCGAGGATGCCCCACGGGTGGTGCGGCTGACTATCTGGGGCGTCATCCTGTTTTTCGTGTTCCTGATCGTGTGGGCAAGCGTGGCCCCCATTGACGAGGTCACCCGGGGTGAAGGCAAGGCCATTCCGTCATCCAAGGTGCAGAAAATCCAGAACTTGGAGGGTGGCATCGTCGCCGAGATCTTCGCCAAGGAAGGGCAGATTGTCGAAGTGGGCCAGCCGCTATTGCGCCTGGATGAAACCCGCTTCGCCTCCAACGTGGGTGAAACCGAGGCCGACCGACTGGCCATGGCCCTGCGTGTCGAGCGCCTGAGTGCAGAGGTGCAGGACAGCCCACTGAAAATCGACGAAGCCTTGCGCAAGGCGGCACCCAGCCAGGCTGCCAGCGAAGAGTCGCTGTACCAGAGCCGGCGCCAGCAGCTGCAGGACGAGATTGGCGGCTTGCAGCAGCAGTTGGTCCAGCGCCAGCAGGAACTGCGCGAATACAGCTCCAAGCGCGCCCAGTACGCCAACAGCCTGGAGTTGCTGCGCAAGGAAATCAGCATGTCTGAACCGCTGGTGGCCACCGGCGCGATTTCCCAGGTCGAGGTGCTGCGCCTGCGCCGTGCCGAAGTGGAAAACCGCGGTCAGCTGGACTCCACGGCACTGGCCATTCCCCGCGCAGAGGCGGCCATCCGCGAGGTGCAGAGCAAGATCGAAGAGACCCGCGGCAAGTTCCGCAGTGAAGCGCTGACCCAGTTGAACGAAGCGCGCACCGAGCTGAACAAGGCCACCGCCACCAGCAAAGCGCTGGACGACCGGGTAAACCGCACGCTGGTGACCTCGCCAGTGCGAGGTATCGTCAAGCAGATGCTGGTGAACACCATTGGTGGGGTTATCCAGCCAGGTAGCGACATCATCGAAGTGGTACCGCTGGACGACACGCTGGTGATCGAGGCGAAGATCCTGCCCAAGGACATCGCATTCCTGCACCCTGGCCAGGAAGCCACAGTCAAATTCACAGCCTATGACTACACCATCTATGGCGGGCTCAAGGCCAAGCTGGAGCAGATCGGTGCCGACACCATCACCGATGAAGACAAAAAGACCACGTACTACCTGATCAAGCTGCGCACCGATCGCAGCCACCTGGGCACCGATGAGAAGCCCCTGCTGATCATCCCGGGCATGGTGGCAACGGTGGATATCATGACCGGCAAGAAGACCATCATGAGCTACCTGCTCAAGCCGATCATGAAGGCACGTTCGGAAGCATTGCGCGAGCGCTGATCAAGGGCTGTGAAGGGCTAACAGCAGGAGCGGCCTTGCGTCGCGACAGGGGCCGCACTGCGGCCCTTTCACAACACCAGGCTGCTCCTTCCCTAATGCGATCAGCGCCAGGGCGCGGGCTCGCCAACCAGTTGCCCCTGTATTCCGCCTACGCCCATCTCCTGCAGTACCTTGCGCTCCCCTTCGGTCTCGACCCGTTCGGCGATCAATGGCAAATCAATGCTGTGCGCGGCCCGCTGGATCGCTTCGATGAACAGCCGCTTGTGCTGCTCGTGGTCGATGTTACGGATGTAGCTGCCGTCGATCTTGAGGTAGGCCAAGCCCAGATGGGCCAAGTTGCCAATCATGCTGAAGCGCCCGCCGAAACGCTGTAGGGCCAGGCCGAAGCCTAGCCCGTGCAGCCGCCGGGTGAGGTGTTCCAGGGCGGCCTGGTCAGGCAGTTGCTCTTCGCCGATTTCAAACACCAGGCGCGGGCCCAATGCTGCGTTCTGGCGTAGCAGTTCAAAGACCCGCTGCAGCGCCTTGGCGTCGCCAAGGGTGGCTGCGGAGAGGTTGAGCGCCACCACCTGATCGTGCTCGCGCAGGTGGGCCAGCACTTTCTCCAGTACCAGTACGTCCAGCCGCGGCATCCAGCCAAAGCGTTCCAGCCAAGGCAGGAAGCGCCCTGCGGGCAAGGCCTCGCCCTGCCCGTCCTGCAAGCGCGAAATCACCTTGTGGTGCAGTACCCGTTGCGCTGTGGCGGTGTCCACCACCGGTTGGAAGAACAACTCGAAGCGGCCATTGTTGAAAGCCTGGTCCAGGCGCTCGTGCCACGCATGCTGGCTGTCCGCCGCTACGGCGGCAACGCCTTGTTCAAGGCACACCCAACCAGGAGTTGGTTGATTCTCGGCGCGGGCCAAGGCTTCGTCGGCGAGCTTGAGCAGCGCCTGCGGCGCGTCACCAGGGCTATAGGGTGCAAGGCCGATGCAGGCCACCGGGTGAACGTCACTGGCGCCGGTTTCATGCAGGCTGAGCAGGGTCGCTTCCAGCGCCTGGGCAAGCTGTACCGCCTCTTCGTGCACCATGCTCGGCGCCAATACGGCGAACTCGCCGCCGCGGCTGCGGGAAATCAGGTCTTTGGTTTCCGGGAAACTGGCACAGGTACGGCGCAACTGCTCCCCCACCGCCTGCAGCAACTGGTCGGTGCGCTGACCGCCCAGGCGGGCGTTCAAACCAGCCAGGCCTTGTACCCGCAAGAGCAGCAAGTAGCCGGCGCGCGCCTCTTCCAGATTACTGACACGGGTGTTCAGTTGCATCTCGAAATAACGGCGGTTGGACAGCCCGGTCAGGCTGTCCTGGTAAGACTCTGCCCGCAGCCGCTCACTGCGCTCGGCCTGTTCGGTAAACAGCGCCTTGAGCTTTTCAACCATCTGGTTCATGGCCTGCACGACCCGGCGCAGCTCCGGGGTACGCGGCAGCTCTGGCAGGCTCAGGAATTCGCGGCGGGCAATGGCATGGGACTGCTCGACCATATAGTCCAGCGGGCGCAGCTGGCGGCGCAATAACAAGGCACCGAGCACGGCACTGGCGGCACCACACAACAGCAGCCAACCCAAGCTGCCCAGAGCGCTCTGCCAAAGTTTGGCAATGGCGAACATCGGGTGGCTGACCACCTCGACGCGCGCGGCCTGCTGCCAGCCGCGGCTGACGATGGCATCGCCACCTGCGGCTTCAAGGCCGATCAAGCGCACGAACCACTGTGGCACGCCGCCAGGGTCCGGCTCGGCGTGGCGCTCCACCAGCACCGCATTTGAGCCCAAGTCGACAACTTTGATGCTTGCGTAGTAACCACTGTCGAAGATCGAACTGACCATCAGCTCGACCATCGCCGGGTCGTCGATGTTCGGCGTCAGCGACAGCGCCAGCGCGGTCGCCGCATCCTGGGCATGCGAGCGCAGCTGGTTGACATACTGGCTGCGTGAGCTTTCCAGGCTGACCATGAAACTGCCACTGAAGGCGACCACCAGGAACAGGCAAATGGCCAACAGCAATTGTTTGAACAGTGACATCAGTGCTCCTTCAATAGACCGGTTCGGCCGGGAAGCCTTCGGCCTGCATTTTCTTCAGCAAATCCTGCCAGCGGGAAAGCCGCTTGGTATCACCGACCTTTTTGTTGCCTGCGGCCCCCGTCAGCCACAACCCCTCGCCATTGAAGGCATAGACCGGCAACAGGTCGGTTCGTTGGCTGGCAGGTTTGATGGCGTCCATCAGGCTATCGAGGACCAATGGCTGGGCCTGTGGGCTTGAATAATAGGTCAGGACCATGTGCGCTCGGTTCTGCCGCAACGCCTTGACGTAGGTGATACGCAGCTTTTCGCTGGCAATACCCATGCGCCGCAAGCTGAAATACTTGGCTATGGCGTAGTCCTCGCAGTCACCGGCCCCTTTGATGAGTGCCTGCACCGGTGTGGCCCAGTAATCGACCTCATGCCACAGGTCGATGTCCTCGACATAACGCAGTTGCTGGTTGAAAAAGCGGTTCACCACCTGCAACCGTTCCAGCTCGCTGCCTTGAGCCTGCGTTGCCATCAGGCGCTGCCAGGCGTCGATACGACCCTGCCCCGCGCCTAGCGGGCCATACAAGGCCTGGGACTTGCGGCTGATCTGGGAAAAGTCCCAATCCGCGTGCAAGCCGCCCAGCAGTAGACCGCCCAGCAGCACGGCAAGGAAGGCAGGTCGCACAAGGCGTTTGAGCATCCAGGATATCGCCACTGCGAAGCCCTGTTCAGGCCAGTCGAAAGCAGCGATGGTGGGGCTTGCCAAGGCAAAAGACAATGGCACCCTGCAATCATCCACCCGCTGGTCAGCTTGCACCCTCTTTATGACTATATCCTTTTATAGGCTGCTTCCTTTGGCAGGCGACCTCATCCACCATAGCCGCGCCTTGTGGGGTGCTACTGGCGCTATCGAGCGAGTTTGACACCCTGACAGGCAGTTACTAGTGTAATTGGATCCAACTTTAGTCATCGTTAAGGCAGGCTTTACGTGGCCGAGAAACTCAAACTGAGCAATGTGTTGGCCAGCGAGCAACTGTTGCCGCACCAGGCTCGTGGCGTGATCGAAGAACGCCTGCGCAGTGCCATTCTCGACGGTCGCTTGCCCCCTGGCACCGCCGTGCGCCAGCAAGAGCTGGCCAGCTTGTTCGGGGTGAGCCGCATGCCTGTACGCGAAGCCTTGCGCCAGCTGGAAGCGCAATCACTGCTGAAAGTGGAAATGCACAAGGGCGCCGTGGTTGCGCCCTTGATCGGCGAGGACGCGGTAGACACCTACGCGCTGCGCATACTGCTTGAGAGCGAGGCGCTACGCCAGTCCATCCCGTTGCTGGAGCCCAGCGACATCGCCCAGGCACGCGGCTACATCCAGCAGTTGGAGAATGAAGCCCGCCACGCTGAAATCGGCCGGCTAAACCGTCTGTTGCACATGGCCTTGTACAGCAAGGCAAAAAACAAGAAGTTGCTACGCCTGATCGAAGACGAGCTCAACGAGGAGGAACGCTTTTTGCGCTTCCACCTCTCCTCCATGGGGCTGGGCAAGCTCACCCAGGATGATCACAACGCATTGGTTAACGCCGCCAGTGACAAGCACGTCGAAGAAGCCATTACCGTGCTGGAGCGACACCTGAACAGCGGCGCAAGGGTGATCCGCAAATACCTGGATGGCCAACCGCGACACTAGTGTGCGTCCGCCAATGGGCCGCTGGAAACGCACAGGTTGCAAATTATGGCGCCGCCGCCAACAATGAGACTAATTATCATTAATGTCCATTGTTGATACCTCGCCCATGCCCAGCGACGACTCCGTGCAAACGCTTTACAGTGACCATCACGGCTGGCTGCATGCCTGGCTGCGCAGCCAGCTGGGCAACGCCGCTGATGCTGCCGACCTGGCCCAGGACACCTTCCTTCGCCTGTTACAGCGCCGTGAGCAACTGCACTTGAACACGCCACGTGCGTTCCTGCGCAAAGTTGCACGCGGGCTGGTGATCGACCATTGGCGCCGCGAGGAGCTACACAAGGCGTACCTCGAGGCCTTGTCCCATCTGCCAGAAGCGTTGGCGCCTGCCGCTGAAACCCGCGAACTGTTGCTGGAGTTGCTGGAGCGCATCGCGCGCATGCTCGATGGCCTGAAACCCAAAGTGCGACGGGCTTTCCTGCTAGCCCAGTGCGAGGGGCTGAAGCATCAGGCCATCGCTGACCAGATGGGTGTCTCCGTGCGTACCGTGGAGCGCTACATCGCCGATGCGCTCTACCACTGCTACGTGCTGCGCTATCACGATGACTGCTGACGCCAAGACTGCTGCACAACCCGGCGCACAAGCGGTCAAACAGGCCATTCACTGGATGTTGAGGCTGCGCGAGAACGGGCACGATGCCGCCCTGCAACAGCAATGCGTGCAGTGGCGCGCGGCCCGCCAAGAGCATGAGCAAGCCTGGCAACGGGTGATGCAGATGCACCAGGATCTCGACCTGCGCGGCATTCCCGGTGCCGGTTTGGCCTTGCAGACCCTTGAAACCAGCCAGCGTCGGCTGCACCGTCGCCAGGCGCTGAAACTGCTGGGTGGCACGGCCATGGTCGGCGCAGCGGCATGGCTGGGCCGAGACCTGGATGGGCTCAGCTACTGGACCGCCGACTACGCCACGAGCATGGGTGAACGCCGCAGCTTCACGCTGCCAGATGGCACTCTGATGCAACTCAATACAGACAGCGCCGTGGACCTGGCATTCGACGAGCAGCAGCGACTGGTTCGCCTGAAGCAGGGGGAAATGATGATTACCTGCGGCCAAGCAACCACGGCGCAGCGCCCCCTGCTGGTACAAAGCCGCGATGCGTTGCTTGAAGGGTTTGCCGGGCACTTCGTGGTACGCCAGGACAGCGACTGTACGCACGTCAGCGTCGGCACTGGCAGGGTAGCGATCCACCAGCCTGCTACCGGCCCGCTGCAGTGGATCGAAAGCGGCCAGAACTGGCGCCTGGATGCACAGGGTGCGCAACGTCTGCAGCACGTGGACATGGACGCAATGGCCTGGAGCGAGGGGCTGATCGTTACCCGGGACATGCGCCTGGCGGACTTCCTCGCGCAGATCAGCCGCTATCGCCGTGGTTATCTGGGTTGCAGCGAAGAAGTTGCCGGCTTGCGCCTGTCGGGAGTATTCCGCCTTGAAGACCCGGAGCTTTTGCTGCAGCTACTCCCCCAGACGCTGCCAGTGAGGCTGCGCCAACGCACTCGCTGGTGGGTACGCGTGGAAAGCCTCGCTTGATCAGGCGGCCCCTGCAGGGTTGGCCGTAGGGCGGTGCCAGGTATTTTTGGCGGGTTTTGAATGGCAGTCCGGCTAGGACAGTAGGCAACACCTTCCGCCCTCAATATCCCTACGGACTTGAACATGTCTAACGACACCGTGCACATATGCACACTCAACGCGAATGGTTTTCGACCTGTCTTGCACTCAGCATTATTACGCAACGCAGTGCGGGCAGCTGTATTGGGCACGGCCCTGGGCCTGAGTGCTATTCCACTGGCCGCCTGGGCGGCGGAAACAGCCCAGGTCAGCCAGCAATATTCCATACCTGCAGGCCAGCTGGACGATGTGCTCAGCCAGTTCGCCCGCCAAGCCGGCATCACACTGTCGAGCACACCGCAGCTCACCAACGGTTTGCAGTCCAGCGGCCTCAATGGGCAATACGCCACAGAACAGGCTCTGCGCCAACTCCTCAATGGCAGTGGTTTGCGAGCTGTCAGCCAAGGTGGGCACAGCTACGTGTTGCAGGCGCAGCCGCTGGACGCAGCGTTGTCGTTACCCGACACCGACGTCCGCGGTTTCAGCCTGGGTAATGCGCTGGGTAGCACCGAGGGCTACAACGCGACCCACAGCCAAGTGGCGACCAAGACCAGCATGCCGCTTGTGGAAACATCGCAATCGGTGTCTGTGGTGACCCGCCAGCAGATCGACGACCAAGGGTCACAGACCGTCGCCCAGGCCATGCGCTATACACCAGGGGTGCTAACCAACCCCTACGGTGCCACGCACCGCTATGATTATGTGGCGATGCGCGGCTTCAACGACGGCTCGGTAGACAACATCTACGTCGACGGGCTCAAATCCATGGGCGACAACGGCACCTACAGCACCATGCAGGTGGACCCGTATTTCCTGGAGCGCATCGACATCCTCAAAGGGCCGTCCTCGGTTCTGTACGGCCGCAGCTCACCAGGTGGGCTGGTCGCGTTGACCACCAAGAAACCGCTGTTTTCCGCCTACCATCAGGTACAAGCTACGGTCGGCACCCAGGGCCAGCGCGGCATGGGCTTCGATTTCAGCGGCCCGGTGGATGAAGACCAGCGTATCGCCTATCGCCTGACGGGCTTGGCGGATGCCTCTGACACGCAGTTCGACCACAACAAGGAAGAACGCTACGCCATTGCCCCGGCGATCAGCGTGGACTTCAGCGAAGATACTTCGCTGACCTTGCAGGCCTATCTGCAACACGACCCCAACGGCGGCTACCACGGCGGTAACCCGGCAGACGGCATGCTGCACCCGCGTAATGGCTTGCGCCTGTCCGATCACTTCTTTGAAGGCGAAACGGGTATCGACAGCTACGAACGTACGCAACAGTCGTTCAGCTATCAGTTCGAGCACCGCTTCAATGACATCTTCACGGCTCGGCAGAACTTCCGTTACCAGGATTCCGACGTGTCGATGGACCAGGTTTATTCCGCCGGTTGGGCAGATGCTGAAAGCAATATCCTGAACCGCGCTTACACCGGCGGCGACGAGCGGCTGCATTCGTACATCATCGATAACATGCTGCAGGCAGAGTTCTTCACAGGCGCCGCCAAGCACACCCTGCTTATGGGCACGGACTACCAGCGGCGCAAAGCTGACGTTGAATGGCGTTACGGTACCGTAGACCCCTTGGACGCCGGTAACCCGCAGTACGGTAATGGCAACCTGCAGTTGCTGGGAGAAAACCGCTATCAGCGCCGTTTGCAGCAAACGGGGGTATACCTGCAGGATCTGGTGGAGCTTGATCAGTGGCGTTTTTCTCTGGGGCTGCGTCAGGACTGGGTGAAGGTGTCCGAACAGAACCGTGACTCTGATACCAAGGTTAATGACCAGCGCTCGAAGTTCACAACACGTGCCGGCGTGCTTTACCTGTTTGAAAATGGCATTGCGCCCTATGTCAGTTACTCGGAGTCATTCAATCCGAATACCGTCTCCGATCAGGATGGCCGGCCTCTGGCACCCACCGAGGGTACGCAGTGGGAGGCGGGCATCAAGTATCAACCCACCGGCAGCGACAATCTGTTCACCGCGTCGGTATTCCGCATCGAACAAGAGAACCTGGCGTCGAAACAACCGAACGAGGATTTTTATCGCGCTGTAGGTGAAGTGCGCTCGCAGGGCCTGGAGCTGGAAGCACATGTGCAGCTCAGCGAAAGCCTGAAGCTGCTGGGTGGCTACACCTTTACCGATATCGAGTATTCCAAGTCGATGCCGAGCCTGGTGTCGGGCAACCTGGACAACAAGGGCAACTCGCCGACTCAGGCGCCAAAGCAGATGCTCTCGCTATGGGCTGACTACAACTTCCACCAAGGGGCCCTGGATGGCCTGCGGCTGGGCGGCGGCGTGCGTTATGTGGGCTACAGCTGGGTGGATGCGGAAAACAGTATGAAGGTGCCCTCCTACACGCTGTTCGATGCTTCCGTGGGCTATGACCTGGGCAAGGTGGGCCTGACCGGTGTAGATGTGCGCTTGAACGCCAATAACCTCACCAATGAAAGCTACATCACTTCGTGTGCCAGCCTGAACTACTGCTACATGGGTGAAGAGCGCAATGTGAGTGCAACAGTGAGTTACCAGTTCTAGGCAGATGGCCAGGGCTGTTTGGCGCTTTCACCGCAGCCCCTGTACCTGAAAAGACAAAGCCCCTGTCTGCATTGCAGACAGGGGCTTTGGGTTTGAATCTTGACGATGACCTACTCTCACATGGGGAAACCCCACACTACCATCGGCGATGCATCGTTTCACTGCTGAGTTCGGGATGGGATCAGGTGGTTCCAATGCTCTATGGTCGTCAAGAAATTCTATGTGCTGGCCCGTCACTCGAACGTGCCTGCGAATCTCTGTAGTTCCTACTTAAAGACAAAACCCCTACCTGCATGTGCAGATAGGGGTTTTGCGAAATGAATCTTGACGATGACCTACTCTCACATGGGGAAACCCCACACTACCATCGGCGATGCATCGTTTCACTACTGAGTTCGGGATGGGATCAGGTGGTTCCAATGCTCTATGGTCGTCAAGAAATTCTGTAGCCAGAATGTCCAGATGGACAGCCCAGCGAATTCGGATATGTGATGTTT
>NZ_JBICMS010000033.1:0-21929 GCF_043106615.1 Pseudomonas sp. CJQ_9
CCGCCTGCCGGTAAGGGCAGGCGGGTTCTGGCTACAGCGGCTGAATCAGTACGCCAGGCCGAAGCTCTCTTCGTCCATGTCCATCAGGTTGTTGGCGCCTGACAGCATGGCCGCCACGTGCGTGCGGGTACGCGGCAGGATGCGCTGGAAGTAGAAGCGCGCGGTCTGCAGCTTGGCGGTGTAGAACGCCGCTTCGCTGGTGCCGGCGGCCAGTTTTTCAGCGGCCAGGCGGGCGATGTCGGCCCAGAAGTAGGCCAGGCAGGCGTAGCCGGAATACATCACGTAATCGACCGAGGCCGCACCCACTTCTTCGCGGTCTTTCATGGCAGCCATGCCCACTTTCATGGTCAGCTCGCCCCATTCCTTGTTGATGGCTGCCAGCGGCTCGACGAACTCCTTGACCGCCTCGACACCTTCCTGCGCCTGGCAGAACTTGTGCACGATCTTGGTGAAGCCCTTCAGCGCTTCGCCCTGGGTCATCAGCACTTTGCGGCCGAGCAGGTCGAGGGCCTGAATGCCCGTGGTGCCCTCGTACAGCATCGAGATACGGCTATCACGCACGTTCTGCTCCATGCCCCACTCGGCGATGAAGCCGTGGCCGCCATAGATCTGCACGCCGTGGTTGGCCGCTTCGAAACCGACTTCGGTCATGAACGCCTTGGCGATCGGGGTGAGGAAGGCCAGCAGGGCATCGGCCTTCTTGCGCTCTTCTTCGTCCTGGCTGTACTTGACGATGTCCACCTGCTTGGCGGTGAAGTAGACCATCGCGCGGTTGCCCTCGGCGAACGCTTTCATGGTCAGCAGCATGCGGCGCACGTCCGGGTGCACAATGATCGGGTCAGCGGCCTTGTCCGGTGCCTTGGGGCCGGTCAGGGAACGCATCTGCAAACGCTCGCGGGCGTACTTCAGGCCACCCTGGAACGCGACTTCGGCGTGGGCCAGGCCCTGCAGTGCGGTACCCAGGCGCGCGGTGTTCATGAAGGTGAACATGCAGTTCAGGCCTTTGTTGGCCGGGCCGATCAGGTAGCCGGTGGCGCCATCGAAGTTCATCACGCAGGTAGCGTTGCCGTGGATGCCCATCTTGTGTTCGATCGAGCCGCAGCTCACGCCATTGCGCTCACCCACACCGCCTTCGGCATTGGGCAGGAACTTCGGCACGATGAACAGCGAAATGCCCTTGGTACCGGCCGGTGCATCCGGCAGGCGCGCGAGCACGATATGCACGATGTTCTCGGCCATGTCGTGCTCACCGGCGGAAATGAAGATCTTGGTACCCGACACCTTGTAGCTGCCGTCAGCCTGCGGTTCGGCCTTGGTGCGCAGCATGCCCAGGTCGGTACCGCAGTGTGGCTCGGTCAGGCACATGGTGCCGGTCCATTCGCCGGACACCAGCTTGGTCAGGTAGGTGTGCTGCTGCTCGGCGGTGCCGTGCGCAGAAATGGTGTTCATGGCACCGTGGGACAGGCCCGGGTACATGCCCCACGACCAGTTCGCACCACCGACCATCTCGCTCAGGGCCAGGCCCAGCGACTCTGGCAGGCCCTGGCCGCCGTGCGCCACATCATGTGCCAGGCTGGGCCAGCCGCCTTCGACGAATTGTTCGTAAGCCGCTTTGAAGCCGGTTGGGGTTTTCACGCCCGACTCGCTCCAGGTGCAGCCTTCCTGGTCACCCACACGGTTCAGCGGCGCCAGTACCTGCTCACAGAACTTCGCACCTTCTTCAAGAATCGCGTCCACCATGTCGGGCGTTGCGTCCTGGCAACCCGGCAGGCTCTGATAGTGCGCCTCGTAACCGAGCAGCTCGTCGCGAACGAAGCGGATATCACGCAAGGGGGCTTTGTAGTCAGGCATTGCGATGAACCTCTAGGTGAGTTCTGTGGGGTGACCCGCGTGCGCCGCGGCGTCTGTCAAACAGTTGTTTGAAACTTACGTTTAGCTCCGGCTTCTGTCAAGGAGGGACGATAGTGCCATTTGCGCCACGAGAAATGGCGTTTATGCCAAGCTCAATAAAAACAATACCCTGTGGGAGCGGGCATGCCCGCGAAAGGGCCCGGCCAGGCAATGGGGTTGCCTGAGCTGACGCTTTCGCGGGCACGCCCGCTCCCACAGGGTCTATGTGTTATTTGAAATGAGCGCTCTGTCAGGCGTAGGTGTCGATGATCCGGCCGAGCATTTCGTCGGATGCCTTGACGACCTTTGCGCCAAGCTCGACTTCGGTCTTGCCCACCGCCTGTTGCACCAGGCTGGTGGCCAGGTCCATCTGCTGGCTGCGGTCGACCGCACGCAGGCGTTCGGCCTGGAAGTCGCTGGACTGGCTGGTGGCGGTACGTTCGGCGGTGGTGTTGGCGATCTGGCTGGCGGCCTGATCGACGCGGTTCTGGCCGGCTTGTATAGCGCTCAGGCCCGCATAATAGGCGGAGCTACCGGTGATTTCCATGTCAGCACTCCATTGACGCTGGGTAGGAACACAGCCCATTAAAACAGGCCACCAGTGAAAAGGCCCGTTTAAATCGCTAATGGCCCGGTGCCAGTTGATAGGCCCTGAATATTCCAGCACCTAATCCAGCAGATCCAGCTGCAAATGCTCAGCCACCCTGTCAGCACTGGCCTCCTTCAGCTTGGGCACCCGCCCCAGGCAAGGCGCTGGCAAGCGCTCGGCCAGGCTGGCCAGGTTCTCTTCCAGCCGTGAAGTGCGCGGCTCGATGATATTCGCCACCCAACCGGCCAACTGCAGCCCATCGCGCTCGATCGCTTCGGCGCTAAGCAAGGCATGACTGATACACCCCAGCCGCACCCCTACCACCAGAATCACGGGCAACTTCAGGGCCACCGCCAGATCTGACAGGTTCTCCAGCCCCGACAGCGGCACACGCCAGCCCCCAGCCCCCTCGACCAATGTGAAATCGGCATTGTGTTGCAGCACATTGCGCATAGCCGTCAGCAGCGCTGGCACGCCCAATGTCACCCCCGCCTCACGTGCTGCCACATGCGGCGCGATCGCAGGCTCGAACGCATACGGGTTGACCTGCTCATACGGCAACTTGATGGTGCTTTCATCAATCAGCGCCTGGGCGTCGCTGTTGCGTAAACCCTTGGGGGTCATCGCGCACCCCGAGGCCACGGGCTTGGCACCCAGGGTGCTCAAGCCTTGCAACCGCGCCGCATGCAGCAACCCGGCCGCGACCGTGGTCTTGCCGACATCGGTATCGGTACCGGCGATGAAATAGGCCTTGCTCATCTCGCTCCCCTTTACGCCTGTGGCTTGCGCAACACACCATAGACCACCTGATAGGTGGCTGGCAGCCCGGCAGGCTGGCGAAATGCCTCGTACGCCTGCAACAGGCCCTGCATGCGTGCTCGGCCAGTCAACCCGGACGGTCGGCCAGGGTTGAGATTGTGCGCCCCCAACGCCTTCAGTTCGTGGGTCAGGCTGCGTACGTCCGGGTAATGCAGCACATGCGCACAGCGATGCAGCTCAAGCTGCTCAAAACCACTGGCGGCACACAGGCGCTGGTAGTCCTCGAAACGGCGGAAGCGGTTTACATGCACCAGGCCGTCCACCGCCTGCCAGCTGGCACGCAGTTCGTCGAGGGTACCTACGCACAGGCTGCTGAAGGCCAGCACGCCACCCGGGCGCAGTACCCGCAGGGCTTCGGCCAGCACACTGGCGAACTGATCGCACCATTGCACGGCCAGGCTGGTGAACACCAGGTCGACGCTGGCATCACGCAATGGCAAACGCTCGGCGTCGCCGGCCACGTGGTAGTGCGCCCCGCTTTGTTCATTGCGGGCATGGCGCAGCATGCCTTCGGCGATATCCACCGCCACACCGCTGGACTGGGCGAACCGCTCGGCCAGGATACGGCTGAAATGGCCCGTACCGCTGCCCAGGTCCAGCCAGCGCAATGGCTGCCAGCCTGTCGGCAATTGCCCAAACAGGCGCAAGCCCACGGCGCGCTGCAACGCCGCTACGCTGTCGTAGCTGGCTGCAGCGCGGGAGAACGAAGCCGCTACCTGGCGTTTGTCGGGCAAAGCGCCGGGCAGGGTCGGACAGGAAAGGTCAGTCATCGCCACTCTCATGCAGGAAACTCTTGATGCCCGCCGCCAACTCTTGCGGGTACTCCAGCAAGAAGGCGTGGGAACTGTCTTCTACCAGGCCTACCTCCACATCGGGCAGCAGCTCGCTCAAGGCCTTGGCTGCCTCGGCCGGCACCAGCGCATCGCTACCGGCGAACAGGTGCAGTTGCGGGCCGCTGTAGGCCTGCAGGGCTTCGCGGGTATCCAGCTTGGCCAGCACTTCAAGGCCGGTGGCGAGGTACAGAGGGTCGGTGTCTGGTACGCCGACACCCAGCTGGCGCAGCAGGGTACGCGGCTGCTGGGCGCCATCGCTGCACAAGCTGCGAAAGCGCTTCAGGGTGACTTGGGTATGGCTGCGGCAGCCGTCGAGGAAGGTGCCGAAGGTGTCTTCGGCCATGCCATGCGGCCAGTCACCACGGGCAACGAAACTGGGGTTGCTGGCCAGAGTGAGCAAGCCGCAGCAGTGGTCGCCACGCTTGTGTGCCAGGGCGCTGGCGAGCATGCCGCCCAACGACCAGCCACCCAGCCAGACATCGCCCGGCAATTTACGGTCGAGGTGCTCAAGCCAGGCCTCAACATCGCTGTGGGGCAATTCCGGCAGGGGCATCAGGTCTACCTGCAGGCGGGAGTCCTGAGCGCGCAGGCTGGCGGCCAGCGGCTCCAGTGCGGCAGTGCCCAGGCCCCAGCCGGGCAGTAGTACAAGGCGATTACGCATCGGCGTTCTCCAATTGTGGATAACACTCGGCCAATGCATTCAACAATAGCTGCACCTGCGCCTGGCTGTGGGCGGCGCTCAGTGTTACGCGCAGACGGGCACTGCCCGCCGGTACGGTCGGTGGGCGGATAGCGGTGACCAGCAAGCCGCGCTCGCGCAACATGCGCGACAGGCGCAAGGCCTGCGCGCTGTCGCCAATCACGATCGGCTGGATCGGTGTGGGGCTGTCCATCAGTTCCAGGCCGATCTGCTGCGCGCCTTCACGGAACTGGCGAATCAACGCGGCCAGGTGCTCGCGGCGCCAGCTTTCGCGGCGCAGCAGCTCCAGGCTCTTCAGCGTGGCGCAGGCCAGTGCCGGTGGCTGGCTGGTGGTGTAGATGTAGGGGCGGGCGAATTGCACCAGCGCCTCGATCAGTTCCTCGCTCCCGGCAACAAAGGCACCGGAAGTACCGCAGGCCTTGCCCAGCGTACCGATCAGCACCGGTACATCGTCCACGCCCAGGCCGAAGTGCTCGACGATACCACCGCCCTGAGCGCCAAGGGTGCCCAGGCCATGGGCATCGTCGACCATCAGCCAGGCACCCCGGGCGCGGGCCACCTCGGCCAGGGCCGGCAGGTCCGCCAGGTCGCCGTCCATGCTGAACACACCGTCAGTGACCACCAGGGTATTGCCAACGGCCTTGTCCAGGCGGCTGGCCAGGCTGGCCGGGTCGTTGTGCAGGTAGCGGTTGAACCGCGCACCGCTGAGCAGCCCGCCATCGAGCAGCGAGGCATGGTTCAGGCGGTCCTGCAGCACCGTGTCGCCCTGCCCCACCAGCGCCGTGATCGCGCCCAGGTTGGCCATGTAGCCGGTGGAAAACAGCAGCGCACGAGGGCGCCCCGTCAGTTCAGCCAGCGCCTCTTCGACCTGGTGGTGTGGGGTGCTATGGCCGATCACCAGGTGCGAGGCACCGCCACCGATACCCCAGCGCTCGGCACCGGCTTGCCAGGCACCAACCACCTCGGGGTGGTTGGCCAGGCCCAGGTAATCGTTGCTGCAGAAGGCCAGCAAGCGCTGGCCGTCGACCACCACCTCCGGGCCTTGCGGGCTTTCCAGCAGTGGCCGTTGCCGGTACAGGTCTGCAGCGCGCCGTTCGGCCAGGCGCGCCGCCAGGTCGAAAGCCATCTCAGGCGGTCGCGGCGTTGTAGAACATCTCGCTGCTGCGCTGCTCGACCAGCGCCTGCTCGATGGCGGCCTGGTGCACTTCGTCGGCGTGTTCCTCGCGTGCTTCAGGCTTGATGCCCAGGCGCGCGAACAGCTGCATGTCCTTGTCAGCCTGCGGGTTGGCAGTGGTCAGCAGTTTTTCACCGTAGAAAATCGAGTTGGCACCGGCCATGAAGGCCAGGGCCTGCATCTGCTCGTTCATCTGCTCACGGCCAGCAGACAGGCGCACATGCGACTTGGGCATCAACAGGCGGGCTACGGCCAGCATGCGAATGAAGTCGAACGGGTCGACATCTTCCTCCTCAGCCAGCGGCGTACCGGCCACCTTGACCAGCATGTTGATCGGCACCGACTCGGGGTGTTCGGGCAGGTTGGCCAGCTGGATCAGCAGCCCGGCGCGGTCGTCCAGCGACTCGCCCATGCCCAGGATGCCGCCCGAGCAGATCTTCATGCCCGCATCGCGCACGTAGGCCAGGGTCTGCAGGCGCTCGCTGTAGGTGCGCGTAGTGATGATGCTGCCGTAGAACTCCGGCGAGGTGTCGAGGTTGTGGTTGTAGTAGTCGAGGCCTGCCTGGGCCAGGGCCAGGGTCTGCTCATGGTCGAGCTTGCCCAGGGTCATGCAGGTTTCCAGGCCCAAGGCCTTCACCCCTTTGACCATCTCCAGCACATAAGGCATGTCTTTGGCCGACGGGTGCTTCCACGCCGCGCCCATGCAGAAGCGGGTCGAGCCAATGGCTTTGGCGCGCGCTGCTTCTTCCAGCACCTTCTGCACTTCCATCAACTTCTGTTTTTCCAGCCCGGTGTTGTAGTGGCCGGACTGTGGACAATATTTGCAATCTTCCGGGCAGGCCCCGGTCTTGATCGACAGCAATGTCGAAACCTGCACGCGGTTGGGGTCGAAATGCGCGCGGTGCACCGTCTGCGCCTGGAACAGCAAGTCATTGAACGGTTGCTGGAACAGGGCCTTGACCTCGGCCAGGGACCAGTCGTGACGTGTTGTTGCAGTTGTGCTGGCGCTCATCGGCGTTTCCTTGTTTAGGCTTAAGCTGGCGCGGGGACAGGAAAGCCCGCCAGCGCATCACGGATAACTCGCATAGTCATGGATGGCCTATGAACTGTCAACTTCACTGGAAGCGGCTGGTTTACAAGTGTTCACTTATTAACCAGGCTTGTTTGTTGTGCGACGCGCCTGCCGGGCAACACTACCCACTGTGCATCGGTTGCGAGCAGGAGCTGCCCTGGCTGGGCGACCATTGCCGCTACTGCGCCCTGCCACTGCCCATGGCCGGCCTCGCCTGCGCCCAGTGCAGCCGCCGCTTGCCGTCGTTCGAACAGGTCTTTGCCCTGTGGCATTTCGGCTTTCCGGTCGACACATTGATCAGCCGCTTCAAGCACAACCGGCAGTGGCCGTTGGGGCGGTTGATGGCCGAGTTGCTTGGGCAAGGGCTGCGCTACCGGTATGCCGAGGGGCTACCACGCCCTGACCTGCTGTTGCCTGTGCCCATGGCCAAGCGTCGACTGCGCGAGCGTGGGTTCAACCAGGCCGGGCTGCTGGCCCGCTGGCTGGCGTCGCACGTGGGCATACCGTGCGATGAGCGGGTACTGCTGCGCACTCGGGAAACCCCCGCGCAGCAACGGTTGAGTGCCAAAGGCAGGCGGCGCAATCTGTGCCACGCCTTTGCGGTCGCCGGTGACCTGCCAGGCAAGCACGTCGCCATCGTCGATGACGTGTTGACCACTGGCGCTACCGCCCAGGCCATTGCCCAGGTGTTGCGCAAAGCGGGGGCACAGCGGGTGGATGTGTATTGCCTGGCGCGTACGCCGAAGCCGGGGTATGTATAACCCTGCCGCTACGCCACACTATTGGCCCCAGGCCCCTACAGCGACCGGATGCCCATGCCCTTGCCCACTCTACTGACCCAGCACATCACCCGGCGCCCGCAGCGCATCGCACTGCTGCAGCACATTGCCGAGCAAGGCTCGATCACCCGTGCGGCCAAGGCGGCGGGCATCAGCTACAAGGCAGCCTGGGACGCCATCGATGAGCTCAACAACCTGGCCAGTCAGCCGTTGGTCGAGCGCAGCACTGGCGGGCGTGGGGGTGGGGGCGCCCGGCTGTCGGTGGAGGGTCAGCGCGTATTGCGCCTGTACCAAAGGCTGCAGGCCCTGCAGGCGCAAATTCTCGAGGCCGCGCAAGAGTCCAGCGACCTCGACTTGCTTGGGCGCCTGATGCTACGCACCAGCGCGCGCAACCAGCTGCAGGGCCAGGTCAGCGGCCTGCGCCGTGAGGGCCGCTATGACCGGGTCAGCCTGGCGCTGGGCGGCGGGCTGGAGATCGACGCGCTGATCACCCACGACAGCACCGCGCGGTTGGAGCTGACCTTGGGCAGCAGGGTGGTGGCGCTGCTCAAGGCAGGCTGGGTGCAGTTGCTGGCCGAGGGGGACAAGCCCGAAGCGGGGAGCAATTGCCTGCGGGCCACGATCGAAGACGTGCTGGTGGAAGCCGATGGGCCCAATGAAGTCCGGTTGGCGCTGGGCAACGGGCAAACGCTGTGCGCCATGGCAGAGGCGGATTGGTTGGCCGGCCAGCAGGTACGGGTTCAGTTCCACCCTGCCTATGTGTTGCTCGGGGTGCCTGCCTAGGCCGGCCATGGCGCAGGCGGTTCGCGGGTAAACCCTACGGGTACGCTACAGGGATAACCCTGTACCATGGAGCCCATGCCGCATACCCCCGGAGCTCCCATGTCCCATCCGTTCGATACCCTCACCCCTGACCTGGTCCTGGACGCCGTGGAAAGCCTCGGCTTTCTCAGCGATGCCCGGGTGCTGGCACTGAACAGCTACGAGAACCGCGTCTACCAGGTGGGCATCGAGGGGGCGCAGCCGCTGATCGCCAAGTTCTACCGGCCTGGCCGCTGGAGCGATGCGGCCATCCTCGAAGAACACAGCTTTACCGCTGAACTGGCCGATTGCGAAGTGCCGGTCGTAGCGCCCATGCAGCACGCCGGCCGCACCTTGTTCGAGCACCAGGGCTTTCGCTTCACGTTGTTCCCGCGCCGTGGCGGCCATGCCCCGGAGCCTGGCAACCTCGACCAGCTCTACCGCCTTGGGCAACTGCTTGGCCGCCTGCATGCCGTCGGCGCCTGCAAACCGTTCGCTCACCGTGAAGCGCTGACTGTGGACAGTTTCGGCCATGCCTCGCTGAATACTGTGCTCGATGGGGGTTTTGTACCCCGCGAGCTGCTGCCGGCGTACGCGTCAGTCGCCCGCGACCTGCTCAAGCGGGTCGAGGACATCTACGCCCGCACCCCGCACCAGCTCATCCGCCTGCATGGCGACCTGCACCCCGGCAACCTGATGCACCGCGAAGACGTGTACCACGTGGTCGACCTCGACGACTGCCGGATGGGCCCCGCCGTACAAGACCTGTGGATGATGCTGGCCGGCGACCGCCAGGAGCGCCTGGGGCAGTTGGCCGAACTGATCGACGGCTACAACGAGTTCCACGACTTCGACCCCCGCGAGCTGGCCCTGATCGAACCGCTGCGGGCGCTGCGCCAGTTGCATTACAGCGCGTGGCTGGCGCGGCGCTGGGATGACCCGGCATTCCCGCCCAGCTTCCCCTGGTTCGGCCAGCCGCGCTATTGGGGCGATCAGATCCTCGCCCTGCGTGAACAAATGGCGGCGCTGGATGAAGCCCCGCTGAAATTGTTCTAAAACGGTGCACGCCTCTGTCTACAATAGGGGTCGCTTTATTTAGCTACCTAAGCAAGGATTCTGCATGCACGCCGCAAACCCGCGTCGCGGGTATCTCTTGGGCCTGAGCGCCTACATCATCTGGGGCCTGTTCCCCCTTTACTTCAAGGCAATCCAGAGCGTCCCGGCGGTGGAAATCATTGTCCACCGGGTGCTTTGGTCGGCACTGTTCGGCTCGCTGCTGCTACTGGTGTGGAAACACCCCGGCTGGTGGCGCGAGCTGCGCGACAACCCGCGCCGGCTGGGGGTCCTGGCCCTGAGCGGGGCGCTGATTGCCTTCAACTGGCTGACCTATGTGTGGTCGGTCAACAACGGGCGCATGCTCGAGGCCAGCCTGGGTTACTACATCAACCCGCTGATCAACGTGCTGCTGGGCATGCTGCTGCTGGGCGAGCGGCTGCGCCGCCTGCAATGGTTGGCAGTGGGCATGGCTGCAGTTGGCGTGGCCCAGCAGGTGTGGCAGGTGGGCAGCCTGCCCTGGGTGTCACTGACGCTGGCGCTGAGCTTTGGCTTCTACGGGCTGATCCGCAAACAGGCCCCGGTCGCGGCGCTGCCGGGGTTGGTTGTGGAAACCTGGATGCTGGTACCGCTGGCCTTGGGCTGGTTGCTGCTGCACCCAGCGGCCATGAGTGCACAAGGCGCGTTCTACACCAGCAGCGAAGCGCTTTGGCTAATGGCGGCGGGGCCGGTGACCCTGGTACCGCTGGTGTGCTTCAACGCCGCAGCACGGCACCTGCCCTACACCACCCTCGGTTTCCTGCAATACCTGGCGCCAACCCTGGTACTGCTGCAGGCGGTGCTGCTGTTCGATGAGCATTTGTCCTCCAGCACCCTGGTAGCCTTCATGTTCATCTGGGCTGGCTTGGCCATTTACAGCGTGGATGCCTGGCTAAGTTTGCGCAAGCGCGCCTGATCAAAAAACGCTCAGAACTCTGCAGGCCATGTATTCCTTGGCCTGCAGAGACATCTCCAAAGGTTATCCACACCCTCGTCCCCGTGCTTTGTGCACAAGCTGCTGAATTTTGGGTGTTTTTTGAGCAAACCTCTGCAGCGGGCGCATTGCCTGGGCTGGGGAGGGGAACCCCCAGGTTATCCACAGGGCCTTCCCCGTGATACTGGGATAACCGCCAGGGTGTCTTTATCAAATCCCCAGTAGGAGCGGCCTTGCGTCGCGATGGGCCGCAAAACGGCCCCCAGCGATTTCCACTCAATCCTCCGCCCGCAACTGCAACTCCACCATCAAGTCATCCGCCAGACTCTCCAGCCGCTGCTGCAGCTCGTCCAGCGGCAAGGCCAGAGGCAAGGCCAACAAGGCATCGGCATGGAACAACGGCTCACTGCTCATCGGTGCCGGCCGCACTTCTGTCGTGAACCGTTCCACGTTCACCTGCAACTCAGCCAGCAAACGAGTAATGTCCCGCACGATCCCCGGCCGGTCGTTGCCGACCAGTTCCATGGCAATCGGCTTCCAGGTACACGAGGGTTCCACCCCGCTCTCGGCCACCAGCACACGAATGTCGTACTGGGCCAGGCCCTGCAACGCCGCCACCAGCTCCTCGTGATTTTCAGCCGGCACCGCCACCCGCAGGATCCCGGCAAACTGCCCGGCCATGCGCGACATGCGGCTTTCCAGCCAGTTGCCGCTGTGGTCTGCGATGCACTGCGCAACACGTTCCACCTGGCCGGCCTTGTCAGGGGCGATAACAGTCAGTACAAGATGATCCACAAGCCGTTCCTCGTGTCGAACCGCGCCAAGCGCAGAAAATCGGGGGATCGGCTCAGTATAGGCAAGGCGCGGCAACCTGCCGCAGGGCAATCCGCACAGCCAATCGTGTACTGTTTCAAGATTTATCTGGAACAATCCACCATTTTTTTGCGAACATACCTGCTCCCAGCGTGACCATACGCGACCAATGGGTCGCACAACGGCGCTTTTAGTCTGATTTTGCCCCGTCTACTGCTTCATGTAGTATCCCGTGGCGCGGACTACAAAACGTCGTTTGGATGTCTGCCAAGGCGCCTGTGAAAATACGCACACTGTCTGCCAGCCAGTCTGGCGGGCTGCACCCAGCCGCGCTCGGGGTCTCCCCGGGGGCAAGTACTGGTACGTGTTTAGAGAAGCGCTACAGGCTTAATACAGAAGAGCGAAATAGCTGAGCAGAGTGAGGCAAGCAATGACTGGATACGTTCAAGTCGGTGGCCTTCAGGTCGCCAAGGTCCTGTACGACTTCGTGAACAACGAAGCCATCCCCGGGACCGGCATCGTCGCCGAGCAGTTCTGGGCGGGTGCAGAGAAGATCATCAATGACCTCGCTCCAAAGAACAAAGCCCTGCTCGCCAAGCGCGACGAGCTGCAAGCCAAGATCGACGCCTACCACCAGGCACGCAAAGGCCAGGCCCATGACGCCGCAGCCTACAAAGCATTCCTCCAGGAAATCGGCTACCTGCTGCCACAAGCCGACGATTTCCAGGCCACCACCCAGAACGTGGACGAAGAAATCGCCCATATGGCCGGCCCGCAGCTGGTCGTTCCGGTGATGAACGCCCGTTTTGCCCTCAACGCCGCCAACGCCCGTTGGGGTTCGCTGTACGACGCGCTGTACGGCACCGATGCCATCAGCGATGAAGGCGGCGCCGAAAAAGGCCAGGGTTACAACAAAGTGCGTGGCGACAAGGTGATCGCTTTCGCCCGTGCCTTCCTTGACGAAGCCGCGCCGCTGGCGGCTGGGTCGCACGTCGACTCCACCGCCTACCGCATCGAAGCTGGCAAGCTGGTGGTCACCCTGAAGGGCGGCACCAACACCGGCCTGCGTGACGACGCCCAGCTGATCGGCTTCCAGGGTGATGCCGCGGCACCGACTGCCGTGCTGTTGAAACACAATGGCCTGCATTTCGAAATCCAGGTCGATGCCAGCACCCCGGTCGGCAGCACCGACGCCGCTGGCGTCAAAGACATCCTGATGGAGTCGGCACTGACCACCATCATGGACTGCGAAGACTCGGTCGCCGCCGTCGATGCCGACGACAAGGTCATCGTCTACCGCAACTGGCTGGGCCTGATGAAGGGCGACCTGGCCGAAAGCGTGAGCAAAGGTGGCAAGACCTTCACCCGCACCATGAACCCCGACCGCGAGTACGTTGCGCCCAACGGTGGCAGCGTGACCCTGCACGGCCGTTCGCTGCTGTTCGTGCGTAACGTTGGCCACCTGATGACCAACCCGGCAATTCTCGATGCCCAGGGCAACGAAATTCCGGAAGGCATCCAGGATGGCCTGTTCACCAACCTGATCGCCCTGCACAACCTCAACGGCAACACCAGCCGCAAGAATACCCGCAGTGGCAGCGTGTACATCGTCAAGCCGAAGATGCATGGCCCTGAGGAAGTGGCATTTGCCGCCGAGATCTTCAGCCAGGTCGAAGACCTGCTGGGCATGCCGCGCAACACGGTGAAGGTCGGCATCATGGACGAGGAGCGCCGGACCACGGTCAACCTCAAGTCCTGCATCAAGGCCGCTGCCGAGCGCGTCGCGTTCATCAACACCGGCTTCCTCGACCGCACGGGCGATGAAATTCACACCTCGATGGAAGCCGGCGCCGTGGTGCGCAAAGGTGCCATGAAGAACGAGAAGTGGATCGGTGCCTACGAGAACAACAACGTCGATGTCGGCCTGGCGACCGGCCTGCAAGGCCGTGCGCAGATCGGCAAAGGCATGTGGGCCATGCCCGACCTGATGGCCGCCATGCTCGAGCAGAAAATCGCCCACCCGCTGGCCGGGGCCAACACCGCCTGGGTGCCGTCGCCAACTGCCGCCACCCTGCATGCCCTGCACTACCACAAGGTGGACGTACAGGCACGCCAGCGTGAGCTGGCCTCGCGCACCCCGGCGTCGGTGGACGATATCCTGGCCATCCCGCTGGCCGCCGACACCAACTGGTCGGCCGAAGAGATCCGCAACGAGCTGGACAACAATGCCCAGGGCATCCTCGGCTATGTCGTGCGCTGGATCGACCAGGGCGTCGGTTGCTCGAAGGTGCCAGACATCAACAACGTCGGCCTGATGGAAGACCGCGCCACCCTGCGCATCTCCGCGCAACTGCTGGCCAACTGGCTGCGCCACGGCGTGGTCAGCCAGGCGCAGGTGCTGGAAAGCCTCAAGCGCATGGCGGTGGTGGTCGACCAGCAGAACGCCGCTGACCCTCTGTACCGCCCGATGGCGCCGAACTTCGACGACAACATTGCGTTCCAGGCGGCAGTGGAGCTGGTGGTCGAAGGTGGCAAGCAGCCCAATGGCTATACCGAGCCAGTGCTGCACCGCCGTCGCCGCGAGTACAAGGCGCGTAACGGGTTGTAAGTTCACACCTGCGTACGGGGGCCGCTTTGCGGCCCTATCGCGACACAAGGCCGCTCCTACAGGGATAGCGCAAATATCAAAACTTGCGCTGCACCTGTAGGAGCGGCCTTGTGTCGCGATAGGGCTGCAAAGCAGCCCCTCTCTGCCTCAATCAATTTTCAGCTCTTTCTTCACCAGCTCCAGCAACTTGTCCAGCTTCACCGGCTTGAGCAGGAAGTCCACCACCCCCAGGTGCATCACGTCCACCGCCTCTGCCACATGGGTGTCGCCCGACACTACGATGATCGACAACGCTGCCCGCTCCGACTCGCGAATCTTGCGGATCAGCGCCAGCCCATCCTCTGGCTGCATGCGCAAATCGGTAATCATCAAACCGATACGCTGCTCGAAATGCAGGTACAACCTGGCCTCCTCGGCCCCGTCCGCGCCCACACACTCAATGCCCCGGCTTTTCAGGTACAGGATCAACGCCTCACGGTTCGCCGCGTTGTCGTCCACCACCAACACCAACGGCTTTACCGCCACCGGCGCACTGGTCATACCCAATGCCTCGCGCTCTTCGTCGCTTAGAATATCGATTTGCTCAGGCATGGCCATCTCGTCAAAAAAAATTCCGCTTCAGCCATAGGACCGCAGAACTTGCGTAACCCGGTTCGCCTTTCGTCGGGTCTTTGACAGGTGTGCTCATAGACTTACGTCCAATGGGCACCACCCCGCCGCAAGCCGACCATGGAGGCAGAGAACAACATGGCCGGCACCTATATATAGATATATATAGTTCGGCATAGCGATACGGTCGGTTTCATGAGCAAAAAGGACGCCTACAGCCAGGCGGGCAGGACTGCAGTGCTGCAAAACATTCAGGGCACACTGCAGTTTCTGCAGCGTTTTCCGCCGTTCAACCAGATGGAGCACAGCCACCTGGCCTACCTGGTCGAGCAGTGCCAGCTGCGCTTCTATGCCAGCGGCGAAAGCATCGTCAAGCCGGCAGACGGGCCGGTCGAGCATTTCTACATCGTCAAGCAGGGCCGGGTGGTTGGCGAGCGTCAGCACCTGGTGAAACCGGGTGTCGAAACCACCTTCGAAATCACCAGCGGCGAGTGCTTCCCGCTGGCCGCCCTGCTCGGCGAACGGGCCACCCGCACCGAGCACCTGGCCGGCGAAGACACCTTCTGCCTGCAACTGAACAAGGCAGCGTTCATCCGCGTGTTCTCGATGTCTGAAGTGTTTCGGGATTTTGCCCTGCGCGGGGTCAGCAGCCTGCTCGACCAGGTCAACCAGCAGGTTCGCCAGCGTGCGGTGGAAACCCTGGGTACCCAATACTCGCTGAACACGCCGCTGGGCGAACTGGCCATGCGGCACCCGGTGGTGTGCAGCGCGGATACGCCGCTGCGCGAAGCCGTGCGGCTGATGCACGAGCAGCAGGTGGGCAGCATCGTCGTGGTTGACACGCAGCGCTACCCCACCGGCATCTTCACCCTGCGCGACCTGCGCCAGGTGGTGGCCGCGCAGGACGCCGAGCTGGGTGCGCCGATTGCCCGGCACATGACCGCCAAGCCGTTCTACCTCAGCCCACAGGCCAGTGCCTTCGACGCAGCCATGGCAATGACCGAGCGGCACATTGCCCATGTGTGCCTGGTGGAAAATGGCCGGCTGTGTGGCGTGGTCTCGGAGCGCGACCTGTTCTCGCTGCAACGGGTCGACCTGGTGCACCTGGCGCGCACCATTCGCCATGCACCGCGGCTAGACAGCCTGGTCTCGCTGCGCGGCGAGATCAGCCAACTGGTCGAACGGATGCTCGCCCACGGCGCCTCGTCCACGCAGATCACCCAGATCATCACCCTGCTCAACGACCACACGGTATGCCGGGTCATCGAACTGGCTCTGGCTGAACGCGGCGACCCGGGCGTGCCTTTCAGCTGGCTGTGCTTTGGCAGTGAAGGGCGTCGCGAACAGACCCTGCACACCGACCAGGACAACGGCATCCTCTTCGAGGCGGTAGACAGCACCGAGGCCGACGCCGTCCGTGCCCGCCTGCTGCCGCTGGCGCAGTACATCAACCAGTGCCTGGCCCAGTGTGGCTTCACCTTGTGTGCGGGCAACATCATGGCCGGCAACCCTGCGCTGTGCCTGTCGCGTGCCGAGTGGGCGCGGCGCTTTGCCGGTTTTGTCCGCGAAGCCAGCCCAGAAAACCTGCTGGGCTCAAGCATCTATTTCGACCTGCGGGTGGTGTGGGGCGACGAGCAGGGCTGCGAGCAGCTGCGCCAAGGCGTGCTGGCGCAGGTGGCCGACAACCGTTTATTCCAGCGCATGATGGCGGAAAACGCCCTGCGCCAGCGCCCGCCAGTGGGCCGCCTGCGCGAGTTCGTGCTGACCCGCCAAGGCAGTGACAAGGCGGCCACCCTCGACCTGAAGGTCCAGGGCCTGACGCCCTTCGTCGATGGTGCCCGGCTGCTCGCGCTGGCCAACGGCATCGGCGCCTGCAATACCCTGGAGCGCCTGCGCCAGCTGGTCGCCAAAGGGGTGATCGAAGCACTGGACGGCGCGGCCTATGAAGAGGCGTATCACTTCATCCAGCAGACCCGCATGCAACAGCATCAACGCCAGACCCGCGCCAACCTGCCGTATTCCAACCGGCTCGACCCGGACAGCCTCAACCACCTGGACCGGCGTATCCTGCGCGAGTCCCTGCGCCAGGCCCAGCGCCTGCAAAGCAGCCTGGCCCTGCGGTACCAGTTATGAGCCTGTTCGCCTGGCTGCGCCCCGGCACACCCGCGCTGGACCCTGCCACGCGCCAGCGCCTGGCCCGGCAGCCTAAACCTGCGCCCCTGGGTGTGTGCACGTTGCGTGAGCAGCGCTGGGTGGTGCTGGACCTGGAAACCAGCGGGCTCAACCCCAACCGTGATCAGGTACTGTCGATCGGCGCAGTGGCCATCGAGGACGGGGCCATCGACTTTGCCCAGCAATTCGAACGCACCCTGCAACGGCCACTGCTGAAAACCAACGCCAGCGTGCTGATTCACGGGCTCGGGCCAAGCGCCCTGGCCGCCGGTTGCGAGCCCGCCGAAGCGTTGCTGGACCTGCTCGACTTCATTGGCGACAGCCCGGTGCTGGCATTCCATGCTCCGTTCGACCAGCGCATGCTGGCGCGGGCATTGAAGGAAAGCCTGGGTTACCGCTTGCAGTCGCCGTTTCTGGATGTGGCCGAGCTGGCGCCGATGCTCAACCCCGACACGGTTCTGCGCGAGGCGGGCCTGGATGACTGGGTGGCGCGCTTTGGGCTGCAGGTGGAAGAACGCCACCACGCCAGCGCTGATGCCCAAGTCACCGCAGAACTTGTGCTGATCCTGTTCAGCCAGGCCCGGCGCCAACAACTGGACAGCCCGCTGCAACTGGAACAGCGCCTGCGCGGCTGGCGGCGACGCAAGGTGCAGAGCCATGGCATGTAAGGCCAGGGCTACGCAGCGCCGGTGAAACCGCAGGCCCTTGGCCAACCCCATGCAGGCGAACCGATAAGCGTCCATTGCACCCACCCCCTCCCCTCTGCAACAATCGCGAATAATTATCGTTAGTTAATGCATACGTTCCGGGGGGACGCTGCTTGCCTTCTGCACAGAGCCCACACGCCGATCTGGTTGGTACGCTGTACCGCGATCACCGCGGCTGGCTGCTCGCCTGGTTGCAACGCAACATGGCCTGCCGCCAACGTGCCGAAGACCTGAGCCAGGACACCTTCGTGCGCCTGCTAGGCCGCGAGCAGCTGGCCTCGCCCCGCGAACCGCGTGCCTTTCTTGCAGCCGTGGCCAAGGGGCTGATGTTCGACCACTTCCGGCGCGCCGCACTGGAACAGGCCTACCTCGCGGAACTGGCACTGGTGCCGGAAGCCGAACACCCCTCCCCCGAAGTACAGCACCTGATTCTGGAAGACCTCAAAGCCATCGACCGCCTGCTTGGCAAGCTGTCGAGCAAAGCCCGCGCGGCGTTCCTGCACAACCGCCTGGATGGCATGGGCCATGCCGAAATCGCCGAGCGCCTGGGCGTTTCGGTGTCGCGGGTGCGCCAGTACCTCGCCCAGGGTATGCGCCAGTGCTACGTGGCCCTGTACGGGGAGCCGACGTGAGCAACGCACCGGTCTCGTCGCGTGTACTGGAAGCTGCCATTGCCTGGAAACTCAACCTCGACGGCGGCAGCGACAGCCCTGCCGAACGTGGCGAGTTCATGCGCTGGCATGCCGCCAGCGAAGAACACGCGCGCGCCTGGCGACAGCTCGGCGCCATGGACCAGCGGCTCAGCGCAGCCGCCGGCCCGGCGCGCCAGGCGTTGCTGCAGTCGCGCGCCAGCCTGCGCCGGCGCATCGGCAAGGTGGGCGGCGGCCTGGCCGGCATGTTCCTGCTCGGCTCGCTGCTGGCCTGGGTCGGCGCACCGTCACTGGCGCCCAGCTACTGGCTTGCCGACCAGCGTACCGCCACCGGCGAGTTGCGCACCTTGCGCCTGGCCGACGGCACCCTGTTGAGCCTCAATACCCACACCGCGGTAGACATCGACTACGCCGGTGCGCAACGGGTGATCGTGCTGCACCAGGGTGAAATCTCGGTCGATACCGGCCACCAGGACCCACGCCCGCTGCTGGTGCGCACCGACGATGGCCGCTTGCGCCCACTGGGCACGCGCTTCCTGGTACGTCGTGAAGCCGCAGGCACGCGCCTTGAAGTGTTGCAAGCGTCGGTCGCGGCCATGCCGCATAACAGCGGTGACGAGCAGGTGTTGCGCGAAGGCCAGCAGGTGCTGATGCATGCCGATGGCCTGGGCCAGGTCAGCGCAGTGCCGGCCGGTGCCGATGCCTGGACGCGCGGCATGCTGGTGGTCGACGACGTACGCCTTGGCGACTTGCTGGCGGTGCTGGGCAAGTACCGCAGCGGCTACCTGGGCGTGGATGCAGCAGTCGCCGACCTGCGGGTAAGCGGCAGCTTCCCGCTGACCGATACCGACCTGGCACTGGCCTCACTGGAGCCGGTGCTGCCGGTGAAGGTCGAGCGGCATACCCAGTGGTGGGTGAAGGTCACGCCCAGGTAGCGCTGTAGCAGCCTGATCGCAGCCGCCCCTGCTTTTACAAACAATTCTCACTTTTTTTCAGATTCGCCCTGTCACTTTTCGATTCTCGCTCGGCAAGGATGCAGCAAGCACTTACCCGTCGAGGAACCGCCGCATGTCCCGTGCCGTAGATCGTATCCTGCGCCCCAGCCTGATGGCCCTGGCCATCGGCATGGCCGCGCCGCTGGTCAGCCCTGCCTTGTTCGCCGCCGAGCAGTCCGCGCTGCGCGCCTACAACCTGCCCAGCGCACCGCTGGCCACTGCCCTGAACCAGATCGCCAGCCAGGCCGGCATCGCCCTGGCACTGGACCCGGCGCTGGTCAGTGGCCGCACGTCGGCGCCGGTCAACGGCCGCTATGACGGCCTCGGCGCCTTGCAGGCAGCGCTGCTGGGCAGCGGCCTGCAACTGCAGCAGAGCAGCGCGGGCAGCTACAGCTTGGTCGCGGTGCCGGAGGGCAGCCTGGCCTTGCCGGAAATCACCGTGAACGCCAACAGCGCCAGTGAAAGCGCGTGGGGCCCGGTCGACGGCTACCTGGCCCAGCGCACGGCCGCCGGCACCAAGACCGACACCGCCCTGGTCGAAGTCCCACGGTCCATTTCCGTGGCGACCCGCGAGCAGATGAAAGACCGCGGCGTGCATAGCCTCGACGATGCCGTGCGCTATATGCCAGGCATCGTCTCTGCCAGCTTCGGCAGCGACACCCGTTATGACTGGATGCGTGTGCGCGGCTTCGAGCCCACCCAGTTCCTGGATGGCCTGCCGTTGCCACGTGGCGTGTACGCCAACCCGAAAGCCGAAACCTGGAACCTCGACCGCCTGGCGCTGCTGCGCGGCCCGGCTTCTTCGGTCTATGGCCAGACACCGCCCGGCGGCCTGCTGGACATGGTCAGCCGCCGCCCGCAAGCCGAAAGCGCCCATGAAATCGAACTGCAATATGGCAGTGACAACCACCGCCAGATCAACTTCGCCAGCACCGGCAAGATCGATGACGACGGCCGCTTGCTGTATGGCGTTAGCGGTGTGATCCGTGACAGCGGTACGCAGATCGACCATATCGACAACAAGCGCTACAACATCGCCCCGAGCCTGACCTGGAACGTGGACGAAGATACCTCGCTGACCTTCCTCTCCCAGTTCACCCGCGACGATACCGGGGTCACCAGCCAGTTCCGACCGATCCAGGGCACCAAGATCGACATGCCGTTCGGCAAGATCTCCCACCACAAGAACCTGGGTGACCCGAATTACGAATTCTACGACCGGACCTACTACGCGCTGGGCTACGCGTTCGAGCACCGTTTCAACGACGTGTGGCAGTTCCGGCAAAACTTGCGCTATACCAAGTCCGAGCTGTCGTTCCAGACGATCACCGTCAACAGCTACTTGCCAGAGTTCGGCATGGTCGTGGACGACCAAGGCAACGTGGGGCGTAGTACCACCAACGTTGACGAGGACATCAGCCAGTTCGCCGTCGACAACAATTTTCAGGGTGATTTCAGCACAGGCGCCATCAGCCACACCTTGCTGGTTGGCCTGGACCACCAACGCACCAACAACGATTTCCTGACGATCTATGGCGCTGCGCCGCCCATCAATGTCAACGACCCGGTCTACGGTTTGCCGATCAGCAGACCGGACCGTTCCACTGCCTACTACGACTACGACCAGAAAACCATTCAGACCGGCCTGTACGTGCAGGACCAGATGGCGCTGGGCAACTGGCGGCTGACCTTGGGTGGTCGGGAGGACTGGGTACACACCGGTACAACGTTCTTCAACAAAGGCGACGCTACCAACACCCAGCGCGACAGTAACTTCAGCGGCAACGCGGCGATCAGTTACGTCTTCGATTCGGGGTTTGTGCCTTACCTGTCTTATGCAGAATCTTTCCAGCCCGCCAGCAAGGCCGATGCGGACCCACTGAAGTCGTTCAAACCAACCGAAGGCAAGCAGTGGGAACTGGGTGTCAAATACCAGCCCCCCGGTTCAAATACGTTGCTCTCGGCCGCGGTATATGACCTGACTCAGAAGAATGTGCTGGTCACCAGCAACGACGGCAATACCAGTGTCACCAGCCAGACCGGCGAAGTGAAAGTCCGCGGCCTGGAGCTTGAAGCGGTTTCCGACGTTACCGACAACCTGAAGGTAATTGCCGCCTACACCCTGGCCAAATCCGAAGTGCAGGACGGTCAGTTCAAGGGCAACCGCCTGCAACTGATGCCCAACCAGCAGGCCTCGGTGTGGGGCGACTACACCTTCCACTCGGGCGTACTGGACGGCTTCGGCATCGGCCTGGGGGCACGCTACACCGGTAATACCTATGGTGACCAAGGCAACACCTGGCTGGGCAAGGCCAATGCCTACACGGTGTTCGATGCGTCGGTGCATTACGACCTGGGCCGCCTGGACAACAGCCTGAAGGGGGCCTCGGTAGCGCTCAATGCGACCAACCTGCTGGACAAGGACTACCTCTCCACCTGTGACGCGTACTACTGCTACTACGGCGACGAGCGGAGTGTCGTGGCCAGCGCCACCTACAAGTTCTGAGTGAGCCGGGGCCGCGTTGCGGCCCAATCGCCGGCAAGCCAGCTCCCACAGGTACAGCGCATGTCCTCGGGCCCCTGATTTACCTGTGGGGGCCAGCTCCCACAGGGACAGCGCTTGTCCTCGGGCTCCTGATTTACCTGTGGGGGCCAGCTCCCACAGGGACAGCGCTTGTCCTCGGGCTCCTGA
>NZ_JBICMS010000034.1:0-7064 GCF_043106615.1 Pseudomonas sp. CJQ_9
CCGGCAATCCCCTGCTGCCCCAGGTACTGCAGCAGCAACGGCGCGAACTGCCCGATCATCCCGGTATCCATGCCCAGCGCCTTGAAGGCATTGTCCAGGTCGCTGCGGCTTTCCACGTTGTTGCCCAGTGCATTGCTCAATGCCGACTGGCTCTCGCTGTTCTTGCCGAGCATTTCGCCCAACCCACTCAAGCCGCCCATCGCATTGGCGCCGGCCAGTAAGTCCAGTCCCGGCACTGCCTTGGTCAGTTGCCCGTAAGCGCTCCATGAACCCCACATTCAAAGCGCTTACCTGATCCCCGATGCTGTGCTCCCGATTTCTTTCTGGAGCTCGCCGACCATGATGCGACCCGACGCCAAAGTCGAAAAAGTGTACCTCTACCCCAAGCCTGTCGACTTTCGAAAATCCATCGATGGCCTGGCCGCGCTGGTCGAACTCGATATCAAGGTGGCGGTGTTCGACCCAGTGCTTTTCGTCTTCCTCAACAAGCCGCGCAACCGCGTGAAGATCCTGTATTGGGGACGCAACGGCTTCTGCCTCTGGCTCAAACGCCTGGAGTCCGAACGGTTCAAAACTTCACCTGATCCGACTGACGTCGCCATTGTCCTGACCGTTCAGGAACTGAACTGGCTGCTCGATGGCTTCGACCTCTGGCGCAACCGTCCGCATCAGGTTTTGACGCCTCGATACGCCGCCTGATTCGGTATAATCCGCGGCATGATTTCCATGCCCGAAAACCTCCCTGACGATCCTGTTCTGCTCAAGCAACTGCTTGAGCAGATGATCAACGAGCGCGCGTCCGACAAGGGCAAGATCGTTCATCTCGAAGAGGAAGTTGCGCTATTGCGCCAGCGCTTGTTCGGGCGCAAGACCGAGCAGACTGGCGATGCGGCGACACCACAGTTGCCACTCTTCGACGAAGCGGAAAGTCTGGCCGAGCCCTTGGATGAAGCTGACGACGAAGAAGTCGTTGCGCCGACCAAACGCCGTGGCAAGCGCAAGCCGCTGCCAGCTGATTTGCCGCGTATCGAAGTTGTCCACGAACTGCCCGAGCATGAACTGACCTGCGCTTGTGGCTGCCGTAAACATGCCATCGGCGAAGAAGTCAGCGAACAGCTTGAAATCGTCCCGATGCAGATTCGCGTCATCAAACATGTTCGCAAGGTGTACGGCTGCCGGGACTGCGAGTCAGCGCCCGTAACGGCGGACAAGCCCGCCCAGATGATCGAGAAAAGCATGACCAGCCCGAGTGTGCTGGCCATGCTGCTGACCACCAAATACGTAGACGGCTTGCCGCTTCACCGCTTCGAAAAAAGTGCTGGGGCGTCACGGTATCGATATCCCGCGCCAAACCCTGGCACGCTGGGTGATTCAATGCAGCGAGCACTTTCAGCCGCTGCTGAATCTGATGCGCGAAAGCCTGTTGAACAGTCGGATCATCCACTGTGATGAAACACGTGTGCAGGTGTTGAAAGAGCCGGGGCGTGAGCCCAGCAGTCAGTCCTGGATGTGGGTACAAACCGGCGGCCCACCTGATCGGCCAGTGATCCTTTTCGACTACGCCACCAGCCGAGCGCAGGAGGTGCCGGTGCGCCTGCTGGACGGTTATCGCGGCTATGTCATGACCGACGACTACGCCGGTTACAACGCGCAGGCTGCACAGGACGGGCTGGAGCGATTGGGCTGCTGGGCGCACGCGCGGCGCAAGTTCGTCGAAGCGCAGAAAGTACAGCCCAAGGGCAAAACAGGACGCGCTGACATCGCATTGAACCTGATCAATAAGCTCTATGGCGTCGAGCGCGACTTGAAGGACAGTGACGACGAAGATCGTAAGGTTGCCCGCATGGAGAGCAGCCTGCCATTGCTGACCCAGCTGAAAAACTGGGTAGAGAAAACGCAACCTCAGGTCACGACGCAGAATGCCTTGGGCAAGGCCATCGGTTACTTGGCCAGCAACTGGAGCAAATTGGAACGCTACGTCGAGCACGGTTACTTGCCGATGGACAACAACGCGGCCGAGCGTGCGATCCGCCCGTTTGTCATCGGGAGAAAGAACTGGTTGTTCAGTGACACGCCCAAAGGTGCCACTGCCAGCGCACAACTTTACAGCTTGGTAGAAACGGCCAAAGCCAACGGCCAAGAACCCTATGCGTGGCTGCGCCACGCACTGGAACGCCTGCCGCAGGCGTGCTCAGTGGAAGACTACGAAGCGCTACTCCCATGGAATTGCACACCTCAAATACACAGCTAGGTGCGCTGCCCATCTTTGGTTAGGTGGGGTTTATGGAGCGCTTACGAACCATCAGACCGAAGGCTGAGCCAACGGCGCTGGCGTCGTCCACAAACTCCCCAGGTTCTGCAGCAACGAACCAGCAATCCCCTGCTGCCCCAGGTAGTGCAGCAGCAACGGCGCGAACTGCCCGATCATTCCGGTATCCATGCCCAGTGCCTTGAAGGCATTGTCCAGGTCGCTACGGTTCTGCACGTCGCTACCCAACGCCTTGTCCAAGGCCGACTGGCTACCCTTGTTGCTGCCCAGCAAATCCCCAAACCACTTAGCCCGCCCAGGGCATTGGCGCCCGACAACAGGTCCAGGCCCGGTACCGCCTTGGTCAGCTGGCCATAGTCCTCACTGCTCAGGCTGTTACGTGCCAGCCCCAACATCGCCCCCGCCCCGCCCACGGCCTGCTCGGGGGTAATGTTCAACTGACTGCCCAGGGTGTTGAGCAAATCGGCCTGGGCCTGGGGCGCCTGTACCTGGCCTTGCTGTTGCTGATTTTCCGAGAGGGGCCTCGTTGAGCAGAATGGCCTGGAAAACGAGAGATCTGACTGGCGCTCATTGGGCTTGCTCCCACCGTCTGATAACTAGCAAAACTACCAGTTGTGGTTATGCAATGCTTCGCGCAGCATCAAGCACTCCGACAACTGTTGGGTGAATATTATGTCGCACAAAACAAACGGAAGAACCGAACCAGCTTGCGAAGCGACCGGCCTGCGCTTGAAAAAATTGTCAAATGACAATTCTTTACTCTTCTATCAAAATGGTCATTTAAACACTACAGTATCTCCGCACGGGCACCGTCATATTGTCCGCGTGCAAGATACAGCTTTGGCGCAACTCGAAAGAGCGCAGGCGACAAAACTATTGACGAGCGATCGCGCCAATTCTGTCTTGGGCCTACTCGACAGGGTCATGACGTACTCACCTTACGGCCATCTGGATACCTCGGAAGACGCCGTGCTATTGGCCTTCAACGGTCAATGGCGTGACCCGCGGACCTTATGCTACCTATTAGGTAGCTATCGGCTGTTCAGTCCGCAACTACAGCGGTTTTGTAGCCCAGACTCTTTTAGTCCCTTTGCCAGTGGTGGTTTGAACGCTTATAGCTACTGCTTTGGCGACCCCACAAACCATACAGATAATTCGGGTCATATAGCATACAGAATATTTAGGCGTCTCTCGCCCAAGTTCAGGAATATTAAGTCAGAATCCAAATACTACAATTCAAAAATTAAAAATTTGGTAAATGAGACCAACAAGGCACAGAGAAAAGTAAACTATATTGAAAATGAATACCAATACAAACCTCATAAACTACTCAAAGACGCTGTGAATATGGAAGAAAATCCCGATAAATACGAAAAGAGTCTTAGAAAATACCAAGCAAAGTTAGCACCTGCCAAAGAAAATCGCGATAAGCTCTATAGAAAGCAGCAAGAAAAACTTCCCAGCTACATAAACAAGTCTGTTGGGCGAGAACAGGGGGCTGAGCTAAAGGAGCGCTTAGCCGAGGCTTTAAAAGCACGGCGGCAGGCTAGGAGGGATGAAACCGAAGAGCCGGAGTGGATTGGAGAGTTTTTTGAGAGCTTACCCCATCAAGTTTCCGCCGTCAGGAGGGCCTTATTCAACTGAGTAGTGACTTTCCAGGGCTGGAACGGGATGATCTGGGCTGGGCTCTAGTCTCGGGCGGTCGCTGCGAAATCAGCGACCGGCTTTGACAGGCCGCACTCGTCAACCACATGGCTTTTGCCGTTATGGCAGCTGTGCATGGGGCACTCATGTGCGCCGGGTTTTGGTTGACCTACCGGTCTGTCAACCCATGTCCAGCTGCCTCCTTCTTGTTTGACAGCAGACCGGTGGTGGCATCACTTAGAGGTCATCCAGCATGCTTAAGATCGTCCCCGATCCACCCCACACTTACCATTCCCTAGAAGACACACTCATCCAGGCCGCGGAGTACGCCCTGTGCGCGCAAACGGTCGCGCAGCAGGCGGTGCTGCTGCAGCCCAAGTCGCCAGGCTCGGTACTGATCATGGCGACGATGCATGAACTCGAGGCGTTGCGAGCGCTGCTTGAGGCATCCTTGATCCAGGTCCAGTTGCCTTTTGAGCCGCGGACGTTGCATTAAGGGCTTCAAGCCTTGCGTTGCCTGAGCTGGCTCTGTGGCTGTGGACCAGCCTGTCGGCGCTGACGCTGGTGATCGGCCTGTGCTGGTTTGCACTGGGCCTTGCCTGCCTGGCGGTACTGACCGCCGGCTTCCGCCGCCCGGTGCGCCTGGTGGACTTCACAGAAAACAGCCTGACTCCGCCGTCCTGGGCTTGACTCCGCTTTCCCGGGCTTGCGCTGTACCTGTAGGAGCGGCCTTGTGTCGCGAAAGGGGCGCGAAGCGGCCCCGGGATTTCAGCTTCGCGCCGAAGATTGCCGGGGCCGCTGCGCAGCCCTTCGCGACACAAGGCCGCTCCTACAGGGCAGCGCCAGCTTTCAACGGCTGCGATGCCAGCCCTGGCGCTAAAGAGCCATCAGACCGAAGGCTGAGCCAACGGCGCTGGCGTCGTCCACAAACTCCCCAGGTTCTGCAGCAACGAGCCAGCAATCCCCTGCTGCCCCAGGTACTGCAGCAACAAAGGCGCGAACTGCCCGATCATTCCGGTATCCATGCCCAGGGCCTTGAAGGCATTGTCCAGGTCGCTGCGGTTCTGCACGTCGTTACCCAACGCCTTGTCCAAGGCCCACGGGCTACCCTTGTTGCTGCCCAGCAAATCCCCCAAGCCACTTAGCCCGCCCAGGGCATTGGCACCCGACAACAGGTCCAGGCCCGGTACCGCCTTGGTCAGCTGGCCATAGTCCTGGCGGATACGGCGTTGGCGGCGTCGCCGAGGTTGAAGGCGAACACCGGGCTTGCGGCCAGGGTTAACAGGGTGAATGCTTTCATTGGGAGGGACTCTCGTGGGCCGGGATGGCCTGGGAAACGAGGTGTTTGACTAGAGCGGGAAGGGTTTGTTCCAGGCAGATGGTCTGCTGGCCATTCAATGCCGCCTCCCGGCGAAATCTACCTGTCATTTTTGTCAGTAGCCAATAATTTGAGAGTACCCAATACTCCAGCTTCAGAACTGCTCAACCACACGGACTCTGTCATGAGAAAAAAATCGACAAGCGTTCTTTTCTACAGAGAAAATCAAATTGTAAATGTGATAACGGAAATTAACTCTCGCAGATTATTTTCCGTTTCAAAACGATGCCTTGCTGAGCACAACGCTCATGGCGTTCACATACTTGCAGTCGACGAAAATGGCTCTGTAATACGTGAGCACAGTACCTCTGATCGCGAACTGCACAACTATACGACCTATGGATATGCTTCAACGCTTCCGTCCATCAACACGCTAAAAGGATTCAATGGCGAATATTTTGACCCCATATGTCGAAATTATGTATTAGGCGCCGGCTACAGAGCGTTCAGCTCAACGCTTCGTCGCTTCAACAGCCCTGATAATATCAGTCCATTTGGGCTAGGTGGATGGAACGCTTATACTTATTGCTATGGCGACCCAGTAAATATCACCGACCCAAGCGGGCATAGCGGCATTTTCATCAGGATGCTCAAAGGGTTAGGCAATATGCTTGGCCTGAGGCGCCCACGGCAGTCTCCCACAACCGCCGATCCATCTATAGCTGGCCGGCTCTTTGACTCTGCCAGCGGGATGAAAATTAACTGGGAAGAGTCTACACCGCGCACTTCATACCGCGCCGAGAGCGTTGGTACGCGTTCTATGATTTCTCTTACCCCACCCACTTCAGTAAAGCGACTTTCCGTAAATTCCAGCTCGGGCAACACTATCGGATTTGCCGATTTCAGCGCAATTGAAAAGATAGATCCCGCAATTCGCACTGAATCATGGGCCGCAGCTGCAAAGCGACGCGCCAACCTCAGCCCATTTGAAGGTAACGATTTTGAAATCACGGTGTATTCAGTAAATGAAAGCCTTATAAGTCAAAACCACGGACGCGTAAAAAGCGAATTAACAATGAACACCGCAAGGCGATACAAAGTAGGCAAGCTTTACATGATCGACGAAGTGATCTACACAGGCGCACAAATAATTCAACGGCGCATACGAGACCTGAAGAACTACTAAACAAGCACTGCCGGCCACCCGACCCTGAGCAAAAAATAGACAGAATTTTTCTTTATCTTCTACAGCCCAGCTACCGATTGTCCCGAGCGTTCACGATTTCATCCATGGTCGTCTACGGAGGTTCTAGTCTCAGGCGGTCAATGCGGAATCAGCGACCGGCTTTGACAGGCCGCACTCTTCAACCACATGGCTTTTGCCGTTATGGCAGCTGTGCACAGGGCACTCATGTGCACCGGGTTTTGGTTGACTACCGGTCTGTCAACCCATGTACATAGCCTCCCTCTTGTTTAACAGCAGGCCGGTGGTGGCATCAGAGGTCATCCAGCATGCTTAACCTCGTCCCTGATCCACCCCACACTTACCATTCCTTAGTAGACACGCTCATTCAGGCCGCGGAGTACGCCCTGTGTGCGCAAACGGTCGCGCAACAGGCGGTGCTGCTGCAACCCAAGTCGCCAGGCTCGGTACTTGTACCCTTCCGGCCCCCGGTGCGCCTGGTGGACTTCACAGAAACAGCCTGACTCCGCTTTCCCGGGCTTGCGCGGTCGCTTGTAATCGATGGACTCGCCCCCGCCGAGGCATCACAGTGCCACGGTGGCGTTCGAAGAAGCCAACGGCAGCGAGGGCGAGACCATGAAAAAGCATAG
>NZ_JBICMS010000035.1:0-150409 GCF_043106615.1 Pseudomonas sp. CJQ_9
CCGGTACTGGCCCTATCGCTGGCAAGCCAGCTCCCACAGGGTACTGCACAGGCTTCGAGTGCTGCGGTATTCCTGTGGGAAATCACACAGCCCTAAGGGCTGCGCTGTCGCGCAGTGAACTCGATTCATAAGCCCGGCGCGCCCGCTCCAACAGGGTACTGCACAGGCTTCGAGTGCTGCGGTATTCCTGTGGGAGATCACACAGCCCTAAGGGCTGCGCTGTCGCGCAGTGAACTCGACTCATAAGCCCGGCGCGGCCCTGTGGGAGCGGGCGTGCCCGCGAACACCGGCGCAGCCGGTGCCATGCACCGCGCTGGATGCTTCGCGGGCGCGCCCGCTCCCACAGGGTACGCGGTGCACCCGGCGCTGCAAGAATGACAGGCAAAAAAAGGGGCGCCGACCAAGCGCCCCATAAGCCGTAAAGCACACAACAAATTCAGTGGGCGTCCACTAGCGCCATCGCCTCGGCACTGCACGCTTGGATCCGCGCCCAATCGCCATTCTTGATCCAGCTGCTGTCGAGCATCCAGGTACCCCCTACACACATCACGTTGGGCAAGGCCATGTAATTGCGCACATTGGCCGGGTTCACACCACCGGTTGGGCAGAAGCGGATATCGCCGAAAGGCCCGCCGAACGCCTTGATCGCCGCCACGCCACCGCTGATTTCCGCGGGGAACAGCTTGAAGCGACGGTAGCCCAGGGCATACCCCAGCATGATTTCGGACGGCGTGCTGATGCCTGGCAGCAGCGGGATCTCGCTGTCCACCCCGGCCTGGAGGAGCTCCGGGGTAATGCCTGGGGTGACGACAAATTGCGCCCCTGCGGCTTCAACGGCGGCGAACATACCGCGATCCAGTACAGTGCCGGCGCCCACGCAGAGCTCCGGGCGCTGCTTACGCAGTACCTCGATGGCCTTCAGCCCAAGCGCTGAGCGCAAGGTCACTTCGAGGGTACGGATACCGCCCGCAGCCAGTGCGTCAGCCAGCGGCAGGATGTCTTCCTCACGGGCGATGGTGATCACCGGCAGGATGCGCGCCTTTTCGCAAATGGCGTCGATCCGCGCGGCTTTGTCGGCCATCGAGAGCTTGGACTGTGGGCGTTCAAGGGTGGTCATGACTGTGGATCCTTGGCTCATGGGCACCAGTAGATGTCCAGGGGGGCGTGAAGAAAAGCGCGAATCGGCATTTCGGTAAGGTCGTTGCCAGCCAGCGCGGCGCGCAGGGTGGCGAGTTTGCCCTGGCCCTGCACGGCCAGCGCGGTAAAGCCGGCACTGGCCAGCAAGGCGCGGGTCATCGACAGGCGCTGGTGCGGCACGCTGGGCGCCAGCAACGGCAGGCAGCGACGTTGGCTAGCCAGGTCCAGGCCTGCTTTCAGGTTCGGGCTGGCCGGGAACAGCGAAGCGGTATGGCCATCGTCCCCCATGCCCAGCACCAGCACGTCGATCTGCGGCAGCTCGGCCAACGCCTGGTCGGCCAAGTGCGCTGCGGCGTCGAGGTTTTCCGCCTGCTGGTACAGGCCAATGAAGCGGGCCTCGGCCGCATTACCCTGGAACAGGTGACGGGCCAGCAGGCCCGCATTGCTGTCGGCGTGCTCTACCGGCACCCAGCGTTCATCGGCCAGGCTGACTGTGACCTTGGCCCAGTCCAGCGCTTCGCTGGCCAGTTTTTCCAGGAATGGCACCGGGCTGCGGCCACCGGACAACACCACGCAGGCCTGCCCCTTGGCAGCAACCGCAGCGCGCAGGCGCTCGGCCACGTCGTGGGCTTGAGCGGCGGCCAGCGCCGTGGCGTCTGCCAACTCGTGTACGTTCACGACCGCTGGCAGTTTCAGTTCAGATATCCCCATACCACGCCCTCCCATCGCGTGTGATCAGTGCAATCGAGCTCATCGGCCCCCAGGAGCCGGCCGCGTATGGCTTGGGCGCATCGCCCGCATTACGCCAGCCGGCGATCAACTGGTCGCACCACTTCCAGGCATACTCGATTTCGTCCTTGCGCACGAACAGGTTCTGGTTGCCGCGCATCACTTCGAGCAACAGCCGCTCGTAGGCATCCGGAATCCGCGCACTGCGCCAGGTATCGGAAAAGTTCAGTTGCAGCGGGCCACTGCGCAGTTGCATGCCCTTGTCCAGCCCCTGCTCCTTGGTCATTACCCGCAACGAAATGCCTTCGTCCGGCTGCAGGCGGATGATCAGCTTGTTGCCCACCTGCAAACGCTGTTCCGGGGCAAAGATGTAGTGCGGGGTTTCCTTGAAGTGAATAACGATCTGCGACAGCTTCTGCGGCATGCGCTTGCCGGTGCGCAGGTAGAACGGCACGCCTGACCAACGCCAGTTGCGAATGTCGGCACGCAGGGCGACGAAGGTTTCGGTATCGCTCTGCGCGTTGGCATTGTCTTCTTCCAGGTAGCCCGGTACGGGCTTGCCATCGCTGTAGCCGGCAATGTACTGGCCACGCACCACGCGGGTGCTCAGGGCGTCGCCCGTGATCGGTGCCAGTGCCTTCAACACCTTGACCTTTTCGTCGCGGATGGCATCGGCAGACAAGTCGCTGGGCGGGTCCATGGCGATCAGGCACAGCAGCTGCAGCAGGTGGTTCTGAATCATGTCGCGCAGTTGCCCGGCCTTGTCGAAGTAGCCCCAGCGGCCTTCGATACCGACCTTTTCGGCAACGGTGATCTCCACATGGGAGATGGAATTCTGGTTCCACTGGGTTTCGAACAGGCTGTTGGCAAACCGCAGGGCAATGAGGTTCTGCACGGTCTCCTTGCCCAGGTAGTGGTCGATACGGTAGACCCGGCTTTCCGGAAAGAACCGGGCGACAGCGTCGTTGACCCGGCGTGACGATTCCAGGTCATGGCCAATGGGTTTTTCCAGCACTACCCGGGTGCGCGCCACCAGGCCGGCCTTGTCGAGGTTCTCGCAGATGGCCCCGTATACAGCCGCGGCGGTGGCGAAGTAGGCGATCAACGGCAGCTCGCCGGGCAACTGCTCGGCCAGCGCCTGATAGCCTTCAGGCTGCAGGAAGTCCAGGTGCAGGTAGCTCAGCCGGGCGAGGAAGCGCCCCAGTGCGGCCGGCTCGATATCGGCCTCGGGCACATGCCGGCGCAGGTGCGCTTCGATGTGATCCAGGTGCGCCTGCGCACTGCCGGCCTCACGCGCCAGCGCCAGCAGACGGGTGTCCGGGTGCAACAGATTGGCGCGGTCGAGTTGGTACAGCGCAGGAAACAGCTTGCGCAGCGCCAGGTCGCCGAGGGCGCCAAACAGGGCAAAGGTGCAAGGTTCGACACTGATTGCAGCCATGATGTTGGTTCTTTCCTAAAGTTGGTCTAGGAATACCGCTTTCACATACGGTTTTCAAGGGGAAATGTAGTAAAAACCACAACATTACACACAAGTGTTACAGACAAGTGGTACGCCAACCGCACCGACAGTACGATAGACGACCGTGCAAAAAGCCTGCTGCTCCCACAGCCGGCTGTCTTCCCGACCCAAGGACATACCCATGGACCGCGTGCGAAACCTCCTGGAACAGATCCAGGGACGCCTCGACGAGCTGAACAAGGCCGAACGCAAAGTCGCCGAAGTCATCCTGCTCAACCCGCAACAAGCCACCCGTTTCAGCATCGCTGCGCTGGCCCAGGCGGCCAAGGTCAGCGAGCCGACCGTCAACCGTTTCTGCCGCTCGTTCGGCGTCAGCGGCTACCCGGAGCTCAAGCTGCAACTGGCACAGAGCCTGGCCAGCGGGGCCGCCTACGTCAGCCGTGCAGTAGAGGCCGACGATGACCCGGCGGCCTATACCCAGAAAATCTTCGCCAGCGCCATTGCCTCACTCGACAGTGCCTGCCAGCAACTGGACCCGATGCAGGTCAGCCGTGCCGTGGACATGATGATCCAGGCCCGGCAAATCCACTTTTTCGGCCTTGGCGCCTCCGCCCCGGTGGCCCTCGATGCACAGCACAAGTTCTTCCGCTTCAACCTGGCGGTATCGGCCCATGCCGACGTGCTGATGCAGCGCATGCTGGCCTCGGTGGCCCACACCGGTGACCTGTTCGTGATCATTTCCTACACCGGGCGCACCCGCGAACTGGTCGATGTGGCCCGCCTGGCCCGCGAAAACGGTGCCTCGGTGCTGGGCCTGACTGCCGCCGGCTCGCCCCTGGCCAACGCCTGCAGCCTGAGCCTGCATATCCCGCTGCCCGAAGACACCGACATCTACATGCCGATGACCTCGCGCATCATCCAGCTGACCGTGCTCGATGTCCTGGCTACCGGCATGACCCTGCGCCGTGGCGTGGATTTCCAGCCGCACCTGCGCAAGATCAAGGAAAGCCTGAACGCCAGCCGCTACCCGATCGAGGACGACGAACTCAACTGAGCCGGTGCGCCTGCAAACGCAGGTGGGCACGCTGCCCCGGCGCCAGGCTCAGGCCCTCGCCGCTGCCACTGGCAGCCTCGACGCAGACAAAGCCCTGGCATTCCCGCCCGGTCACGCCCATCAACGGGCGATTGCCCGGGTGCCAGACCACCGTGTCGTCGCTGTCGCCCGTGTCGATGCACAGCTCGCGCTGCCAGGCCGGGTCCTGCAGTTGTACCCGGGGCGTGCCCGGGTAGACCTTCTGGCAGCCGCCCTTGAGCTTCAGCGCACCGTCCTCACGGCAGGCCTGACGGCTCAGCCGGTCATAACCCTGTATATCCTCCAGCCCAGACAGCGCTATCTCGGAAACGTGACTGATACGCCAGTAGGCCAGCAAGGCATGGCTCAACTGGCAGGGTTGGCTGTCCTGGTGCTCAGTACTCAAGCTCAGTTCCATGCGGCTACCCAACCGGGCGTGCAGGTCGACCTGCCAGTCGCACAGGTCCAGCTGCCATTTCAGGCTTACGCCCTCCTCGTCCTCGCGGCTGTCCACCAGCTTCCAGTCGAGCAACCGCGCCCAGCCATGCGCCGGCCACAGGTCTTCGCTGGGGTGGCGGCCATACCATGGCCAGCACACCGGTACACCACCGCGTATCGCCCCCACTTGCGGCCACTGCTCGGCGCACCACAGCCAAGGCCGCTCGCCCGCCGGCTGAAAATGCAGCAGTTGCGCGCCCTGGCGGCTGAATACCGCCTGGCAACGGGGGTGGTCGATGATCAGCACATCGCGCTGCTGGTAACGCTCCCACTCGAATGTCGGCCGCGGCCGCTGCGAGGTGAAGAAGCGATGGAGCGGATGTTCGGGCATGGTTCAAAGCTCTTTTTGTTTGAGGTAGCGCTGTCTCAGCCTATCCCCAACACCCACTGCAGGGCAGTGGGTGCCGGGCGCCGAAATGGATTGGCGTAAATTTACAACAATTGCCCTCAGAATGACGACTGAATCTTCAAGCCGGCGACCAGCGCATTGTCCACCTGGTCAACCCCACCCGGGCTCTTGATGTACTGCAGGTTGGGCCGCACGGTCAGCCAGTTGGTGACGTGGAAGCCGTAGTACAGCTCGGCGTTGTACTCGGTGCGCTGCAATGGCATGAAGCCTGGGTTGTCATAATCGTCGATGCCGTTCTGCGCGTTGATCAGCTCGGCACGCTTCTTCACGTCGTCGTTCACATGGATGCGCGCCACGCCAAAGCCGATGTCATCCTTGGGCCGTGCGTCGAACGCACCTTTGTACACCAACCCCACCTGCTGGTAGTTGTCGACCACGTTGGTGGCCTTGTCGTGCACGGTGAAGTTAGCGAAAAGGCTGAGGCCACGGTTCACGTCCCCCGCATGGGCGGTGACCTGTTGCTGCGCCACCACCCACCAGCCATGCTTGCTGGAGTGCGACTTGAACGCGTCGCCGGTGAGACCCTGCGGGTTGCCGTTGACGTCGTCGTAGACATCGTCGGCCTTGGCGGTGCTGTAGTAGTAGCCCAGGCGGTACTCGCCCGGCAGGCCGTTGACCTTGGGTGACCACACCGCCTCTACCGGCAGGATCGCGCCCTTGGTGCCGCTGCCACTGAGTTTGAAGCCGTTGCCGGTTTCCAGGTTGGAGGGGTTCTGCTCGAAGGCACCGACCTGCACGAAGAAGTCCGGGGTGATGTTGTACTTCACCCGCAACGCCCACTGGCTGACCGGCCAGTTGTACCAGATGCCGCCTACCCAGTTGCCCACCTGCGAACCGCAGAAGGCTAGGTTCTGGAAGTCGCACGGGAAGCTGTTGAAATCCTCGCCCGGGCCGTAGCGGCCGACTTTCACATCCAGTGCGCCGTCGAAGTACTTCTGCTTGACCCACATCTGGGTCAGGCGCCAGGTCTGGCCGCGCCCCCACACTTCCTGCACCGAGCTGAACTGCCCGGCGCGCGGGTCGCTGATGCGGTCGTTGGACAGGTTACGGCCGCTACGCTCGGTGATCGCCAGCTTGAATTCGGCATCGTGCCAGCCGAAGATCTTCTGCAGGTCCAGGTGCGCGCCAAGGGCGAACTGGTCGCTGTAGCGCGCGGTTTTGTCGTGGTTGTAGCCGCCATGCAGGTTACCGGCCACTTCGCCCACGTAATCGAGGGTGAAATCGTAGCCCTTGTCCAGCAGCTCGGTACGGGTGCCGCCCCAGTCGCCGGTCATCCACTTCGATTCGCTGGAAAATGCCTCGGCAGCTTGTGCACTGGCGCTGCCAACCACGGCGAGCAATGCCAGCGACCCCAATGTCTTGATACGTTTGCGCTGTTCCATCCCTTTGCGTCCTCTTTTTCTTATTGATGATGTAGACGAATTAACGGCCTTTGAAGTGAGCCACGTTGTCCTTGGTGGCTGCGGCAGTGCTGGCCAGGTGCAGCCGCTCGCCGCTGTTGGCGTCGAACAGCAGCACCCGCGCCGGGTCCAGTTGCAGGTTGAGGTTGTCGCCAACCTGGCAGGCCACATCGGGCGCCAGGCGGCAGCAGACCTTGGTCTGGTTGAGGGTGACGAACACCAGCAGGTCCGGCCCGGTGGGTTCGGTGACCTGCACTTCGGCACGAATGGCCGGCAGGCCGTTGCCCTCGCTGGCCCCCAGGGCTATCTGCTCAGGGCGGATGCCCAGCAGGATTTCACGGCTATCCTGTTCATTGGCGGCCAGCCCCAAAGGCAGCTCGCAGCGCGCCTGGCCGCTGTCGAGCAGCGCCAGCAGGCGGCCATCCTGTTGCTTGAGGCGGGCCGGAATGAAGTTCATTGGCGGCGAGCCGATGAAGCTGGCGACAAACTGGTTGGCCGGGTCGTTGTAGATCTGTTGCGGGGTGCCGAACTGCTGGATGATGCCATCCTTCATCACCGCAACCTTGTCGCCCAGGGTCATGGCCTCGATCTGGTCATGGGTGACGTACACGGTGGTGGTCTTCAGGCGCTGGTGCATCAGCTTCATTTCGGTACGCATCTCGACCCGCAGCTTGGCGTCCAGGTTGGACAGCGGCTCGTCGAACAGGTAGATCTTCGGCCGCCGCGCCAGTGCCCGGCCCATGGCCACGCGCTGCTGCTGGCCGCCCGACAGCTGCGCCGGTTTGCGCGCCAGCAGGTGCTCGATCTGCAGCAACTTGGCCACACGCGCCACCTCTTCATCGATTGCCGCCTGCGGCAGCTTACGGATTTTCAGGCCAAATTCGATGTTTTCGCGCACGCTCATGGTCGGGTACAGCGCGTAGGACTGAAACACCATGGCGATGTCGCGGTCCTTGGGGCTCATGCCACTGACGTCCTGCCCGTCGATGAGAATGGCCCCGCCGGTGATCTGCTCCAGGCCGGCGATGCAGTTCATCAGAGTCGATTTACCACAGCCCGACGGGCCAACCAGGATCAGGAACTCGCCGTCGCTGATCGACAGCTGGATGTCCTTGAGGGTATCGGGCAGGCCGGTGCCGTAGGTCTTGTTTACATTGCGCAGTTCGAGCGTTGCCATGACTTACCCCTTGACTGCGCCGGCCGTCAGCCCGCGCACGAAATATTTGCCTGCCACCACATAGACCAGCAGGGTTGGAAGGCCGGCGATCATCGCCGCCGCCATGTCGACGTTGTATTCCTTGGCGCCGGTGCTGGTGTTCACCAGGTTGTTCAGGGCCACGGTGATCGGTTGCGAGTCGCCGCTGGAAAACACCACGCCAAACAGGAAATCGTTCCAGATCTGGGTGAACTGCCAGATCAGGCAGACCATGATGATCGGCGTCGACATCGGCAGGATGATGCAGCGGAAAATGGTGAAGAACCCGGCGCCATCCAGGCGCGCCGCCTTCACCAGCGCATCCGGGATACTCACGTAGAAGTTGCGGAAGAACAGGGTGGTGAAGGCCAGCCCGTAGACCACGTGCACCAGCACCAAACCACTGGTGGTGCTGGCCAGGCCAAGCTTGCCGAGGGTGAACGAGGCCGGCAGCAACACTGTCTGGAATGGCAGGAAGCAGCCGAACAGCAGCAGCCCGAAGAACAGCTGCGACCCGCGGAAGCGCCACATCGACAGCACATAGCCGTTCAACGCGCCGATGGCGGTGGAGATCAGCACCGCCGGCACGGTGATCATGATCGAGTTCCAGAAGTAACCGCTGACCGTGCCCCAGGCCTTGACCCAGCCAATGCCGGTGATCACCGCAGGCCAGCTCAGCAGGTTGCCGGTGCTGATGTCTTCCGGGGTTTTGAAGCTGGTCAGCAGCATCACCACCAGCGGCACCAGGTACAGCAGCACAGCGATCAGCAACACGCCATGGATGGCGATACGGCCAAGGCTGAGTGCCGTTTTGTCGGCAGGGCTATTCGATGCGCTATGCATGGCGTTTGCTCCGCAGCTCCGAGTACAGGTAAGGCACGAGGATCGCCAGAATCGCGCCCAGCATCAGGATGGCGCTGGCCGACCCCATGCCCATCTGGCCGCGGCTGAAGGTGAACGAGTACATGAACATGGCCGGCAGGTCGGATGAGTAACCCGGGCCACCGGCGGTCATCGCCGCCACCAGGTCGAAGCTCTTGATGGCAATGTGCGAAAGAATCATCAGCGCACTGAAGAACACCGGGCGCAGGCTGGGCAGCACCACTGTCCAGTAAATGCGTGGCAGGCTGGCACCGTCGATCTGCGCGGCGCGTATGATGGACTGATCAACCCCGCGCAGCCCGGCCAGGAACATGGCCATGATGAAGCCCGATGCCTGCCACACGGCGGCGATCACCAGGCAGTACACCACCCGGTCCGGGTCGATCAGCCAGTCCAGCCGAAAACCCTCCCAGCCCCAGTCGCGCAGCAGCTTGTCCAGGCCCATGCCAGGGTTGAGCAGCCACTTCCAGGCGGTGCCGGTAACGATCATCGACAGGGCCATGGGGTACAGGTAAATGGTTCGGATAAAACCTTCGCGGCGAATGCGCTGGTCCAGCAGTACCGCCAGCAACACGCCGATGGCCAGGCTGATGGCGATGAACAGGCCGCCGAACAGCAGCAGGTTCTTGCTGGCCACCCACCAGCGGTCGTTGTCGAACAGCCGGGCATATTGCGCCAGCCCCGCCCACTTGTAGGTGGGCAGGAAGGTGGAGGTGGTGAAGGACAGCACGAACGTCCAGAGGATGTAGCCGTAGAAGCCCACCAGCACAATGAACATGCTCGGTGCCAGCACCAGCTTGGGTAGCCAGCGCTGCAGCGCGTCCAGGGGTGAGGCCCGCAATTGGGCGGTAGTTGTGGTCATGGTTCACCTCAAAGGCGCTGCACTCCGGGTAGGAGCGGCCTTGCGTCGCGATGGGCTGCAGCGCAGCCCTGAGGACTCAAGTTCGACACCTACCTGAAAGATCGAGTGCGCAGGTTTGGGGCTGCTGCGCAGCCCATCGCGACGCAAGGCCGCTCCTACAACGGGACCGCGTCAGCCTTTACTGGGCCGCCTTGATGGCCGCCGCCAGCTTCTTCGCCGCATCGGCCGGGTCGGCCTTGGGGTCGTTGATGTAGTTGGTCACCACATCGAAGAACGCGCCCTGCACGGCCAACGTGGTGGCCATGTTGTGCGCCATGCTTGGCTGCAGGCCGCCCGTCTTGGCGTCGTCGAGGAAGTTCTTGGCGGAGGTTTGCGCGCAGCTGTCGAAGCCATACTTGCCCATGTTGCCGAGCATGTCGTTACGCACCGGAATCGACCCTTTGTTGATGCTGAAGACCTTCTGGAAGTCCTCGCCCAGCACCTTGCGCGCGATGTCCTGCTGCCCGGCGGATGTTCCGGCGTCGTTCTGCTTGAACACCACCAGCGAGTCGATGTTGTACAGGAAGGCCTTGTCAGTGCCGGGGAATGGGACGCACTGGTAATCCTTGCCGGCGGTTTTCTTCGCCAGGGTCCATTCGCTCTTGGCCCAGTCACCCATGATCTGCATGCCGGCCTTGCCGTTGATGACCTTGGCCGCTTCCAGGTTCCAGTCCTGGCCCTTGCCATCCTGGTCCATGTAGGTGGCGACCTTTTTCAGCTCGGTCAGTGCCTTGACCATTTGCGGGCCAGCCAGGGTGGCGCTGTCGAGGTCGACCAGGGCCTTCTTGTAGCCATCGACGCCCATTACTGCCAGGACCACGTTTTCGAACACGGTGCTGTCCTGCCAAGGCTGGCCGCCATGGGCAAGCGCAATGAAGCCGGCGGCCTTGAGCTTGTCGGCAGCGGCATAGAATTCGTCGAGGGTGGTGGGCGCCTTGTCGATGCCGGCTTTCTTGAAGACTTCGGGGTTGATCCACAGCCAGTTGATACGGTGGATGTTGACCGGCACGGCAACGTAGTCACCGTCGTACTTCACGGTATCGGCGACCTTCTTGTCGAGCAGCGAGTCCCACTTTTCTTCCTTGGCCACGTCCTTGAGCACATCGGCATCGAGCAAGCCGGTGGCCGCCCAGTCCTGGATGTCCGGCCCCTTGATCTGCGCCACACCGGGCGGGTTGCCGGCGACTGCGCGACTCTTGAGTACGGTCATGGCGGTGGCCCCGCCGCCGCCGGCAACGGCGCCGTCCTTCCAGGTGAAACCGTCTTTCTCGACTTGCGCCTTGAGCACATCGACCGCTGCTTTTTCACCGCCAGAGGTCCACCAGTGCACCACCTCTACACTGCCTTTGCTTTCAGCGGCGCTGGCGCCCAGCGGCAGTAAGGAGGCGAGCGAGATAGCAGCGGCGAGACAGAGTTTGGAATTCATCGAAGCACCTTTCTTGTTGTTATGCGTGCAAGTCAAACGCTTGCGTTGCATGGAGTCTAAACAGCGTGCCCGCCCCGTCAGGTAACGAAGCGATGCGTGAATGTCATCATTTGGTTACATTGCTGCCCAGGTTGCTGGCCAGGCTGGGCGCCAGCGGCAAGCCTGGCAGCAGCAGCGCCTGGTAGGCGTGATAGAGGTCGGGCTTGCCCGGCCAGATGGTCCCGGCCGGCCGGTTGTTGCTATCGAGTTCGTGGTGCCAGCTGCCCGCCACAGGGTCGATGAAGTGGTTGGCGATAAACCCCCAGAGGGTGCGGTACCACTGCTCGTAACGGGCCTCGCCGGTACGCTGCAACAAGGCCGCGGCGGCGGCGCACGCTTCGGCGTGCACCCAGTGCAGGCGCGCGTTCACCACCGGGCGGTTGGCCCAGTCCAGCGTGTACACGAAACCCTCTGCGCCATCGACGTTCCAGGCGTGCTGGCAGGCGGCCTCGAACAACCCGCTGGCACTTTCTGCCAGCCACTGCGGTGCCGGCAGCCCGGCACGTTGCAGGCTGGCCTCCAGGTGCAGCAGCAACCGCGCCCATTCCAGCGCGTGCCCAGGCGTGGTGCCAAAGGGCCGGAAATGATCGGCGGGGTGGTCGTGGTTGTAGTCCGCCACGGGCTGCCAGTGCACGTCGAAGTGTTCGATCACCCGGTAACCGCTACCGGCGGCATGGGTATGGATGATGCGTTCGGCGATACGCAACGCGCGTTGCAGCCACAGCGTGTTGCCGGTGACATCAGCCAGGGCCAGGAACGCCTCGGTCGCATGCATGTTGCTGTTGGCGCCACGGTACGGCTCGGGCAACTGCCAGGCACGGGAGTAAGCCTCTTGCAGGGCACCTTCGGCTTCGCTCCAGAAATGCCGCTCGATCACCTCGGTGGCGTCTGCCAGCAGGCCCCTGGCACTGGCGGCGCCCGCCACCACGGCAGAGCTGGCGGCCAGGGCGACGAAGGCATGCAGGTAGGCGGCCTTGCCGCTGTCCTGCTGGCCATCGGGGTGAGCGAACCAGCCCCCATAGCTGGCATCCTGCATGGCCCCGCGCAGGGCGGCCACGCCGTGCTCGGCGTAGGCCAGGCAGCCTGGAATGCCTTGCAGGTGAGCCAGGGCAAAACAGTGGGTCATGCGCGCCGTGTTCATGGTTTCGGCGCGGGCACCAGCGGCGAGTTGGCCTTTGGCATCCAGGTTGCCGAAGCCGTCCGGGCGTTTCGCGGCTTTGGCAAAGGCCAGCAGCCGCTGGGCCTCGGCCAGGCGCCAGGCGGTATGAGCCGGGGCTTTCAGCCAGCTGGTGGAGGGCAGTAGGTGGGTATTCATGAGCCAGCTTTATCCTTGCCAGTCGTGTGCGAATTCTAGCCAGCGGGGTCGAGGCAGATGTCACGAAGGAGGCTGGGATTGTCACTGGGCAGTGACAATTGAGTGACCTGAGTGCAAACCTTGAAACCCGTGCGGCCCTTGCAGGCAACACGGAAAATCAGTCCATGCCTCGCGGCAGGAACAAGGTTACCCGCAGCCCACCGTCGCGCAGGTTCAGCAAACTCACCTCGCCGCCATGGCTATGGGCAATATTGCGTGCAATCCCCAACCCCAGCCCGTAACCCTGTTGCTGGGCGGCCAGGCGGAAGTGTGGCTCGAACACCTGCTCCAGCTGCTGCTGGGGCACCCCCGGCCCTTGGTCATCCACCTGCAGCACAAAGCCCTCGGCGCTGTCGATGATACGCAGTTGCGCCCGTTCGCCGTACTTGATGGCGTTGTCGATCAGGTTGCCGATGCAGCGCCGCAGGGCCAGAGGTTTGCCCGGGTACGGTGCAAGCGCCTTGCCGTACACAGTGACGCGGCCATCGGCCAGGTAAGGCTCGGCCAGGATATCCAGCACCTGATTGAGGTCGACGGGCTCGATGTTCTCGTGGATGTCGGTGTCCTTCACGCATTGCAGGGCGCCTTTGACCAGCAGCTCCAGCTCGTCCAGGTCCTGGCTGAACTTGGCTTGCAGGCGCTCGTCTTCCAACAGCTCGACACGCAGGCGCAGGCGGGTTATCGGTGTGCGCAGGTCGTGGGATATGGCGCTGAACAACTGGCTGCGTTCGGTCAGGTAACGGCTGATACGTTCGCGCATGCTGTTGAATGCCCGGCTCACCTCGACCACTTCGCTGCCGCCACCTTCCGCCAGCGGCGCCACATCAGCGCCCAGCGACATTTCCCGCGCGGCCCGGGCCAGGCGTTTGAGTGGCCAGCTTTGCCAGTGCACCAACAAGCCGATGAACAGCAACAGCAAGGCCGTGGTCAGCACCATGAACCCCACCTGCTGGCGTGGCAGGCGTTCGGCTTCCAGGCCGGTATACGGCTCGGGCAGCAACGAGGCGATGTACAGCCACTCCCCCTCACCCAGGCGGATCTGCGTGACCAGCACCGGTGGCTTGAGGGGCTCGAGCGTCAGCGAGTAATGCGCCCACGAGCGCGGCAGCTCGTCGAGCTTGAGGCCGCTGTTGAAGATGCGCAGCTCGTCAGGCCCGACGAACTCGACGGAAATTTCCATCTGCGACCCCAGGCGCTCGTGCAACACCTGCTGGAATACATCGATCACCGCCTGCTTGCGCGCCGTGACGGGCAACGCCTGCATGTCCAGCGGGGTAGCATTGAGCGATACGAAAAACCGCGTGCCGCCCATGCTGCGCAACTGGTCGAGCACCAGCGGCCGGTAGGCCACCGGCAACGACCGGAAGTAACTGACGCTGGCGCTCATCGAATGGGCCAGGCTGCTGGCACTGGCCCGCAACCCCTGCAACTGGCTGGCGCGCAGTTGGGAAACCCAGATGATGCTCGACAACCCCTGGGCCAGCAGCACCACCAGCAGGGTCAGCAGCAGCATGCGCCCCAGCAGTGAGCGGGGCAGCAAGCGCCAGCGCCGCTCAGGACGCACAGCAGACATGCGCCGCCAACAAGTAACCGCTGCCGCGCACGGTGCGGATCAGCCGAGGAGGTTTGTCGGTGTCGCGCAGGCGCTGGCGCAGGCGACTGACCGCCATGTCGACGATACGGTCCAGCGGCATCGGCTCGCGGCCGCGGGTGGCGTTGCCGATGGTGTCGCGGTCGAGGATTTGCTGTGGGTGGTCGAGGAACAGCTTGAGCAGTGCGAAATCGGCACCGGAGAGAATCACCTCCTCACCATCGCGGTGGAACAGCCGGTGGCTGACCGTGTCCAGGCGCCAGTCATCGAAGGCCAGCACCGCACTGCCCGGCGCCGCCTGGCCAAACTCGGCGCGGCGCAGCAGGGCCTTGATCCGCGCCTGCAGCTCGCGCGGGCTGAACGGTTTGCCCAGGTAGTCGTCGGCACCCAGCTCCAGGCCGATGACCCGGTCGGCTTCATCAGAACTGGCAGTGAGCATGATGATTGGCACACGCGCCCGGCGCGGATGTTGCCGAACCCAGCGGCACAGGCTGAAACCATCTTCATCGGGCAACATGACGTCGAGAATGACCAGGTCGCAGGGACTGCTGTCCAGCGCGCGACGAAAGCCCGCACCGTCGGCTTCGGCATGCACCTGGAAGCCGGAGCGGCTCAAATAGGTTTGCAGCAGTTCACGGATTTCCTGGTCGTCGTCGACCATCAGGATCGATTTGCCGGCAGTGCTCAAGGTGGTCCTTCCTCTTCTTGGTTACAGGTCTTTGCTGCCTGTTTTTTATTGGGGCTGCTTTGCAGCCCTTCGCGGGCTTGCCCGCTCCTACAGGGATCGCCCAATTCATGACACAGCCATGCACCTGTAGGAGCGGGCAAGCCCGCGAAGGGCCGCAAAGCGGCCCCAGTCAATGATCCAGCGCTTGCTGCAAGGCCACACCCGCCCCCTGCAACCCGGAAAACTCCGCCGTCACCAGCCACACCGGCACACCCGCGAAGTAGCCGCTCATGCAGCCCTTGTCGGCAAAGCTGGCGGCGAACCCGCTGCGCAGGAACAGCTCGGCAAACCGCGGGATGACCCCGCCAACGATATAGACCCCACCGCGCGCGCCCAGGGTGAGCACATTGTTCCCGGCCACCCGCCCCAGGAACCGGCAGAACTGCTCGATCACCGCCAATGCCCGTGGCTCGCCGCCCAGCGCTGCATCGGTGATCTGCGCCGGGGACGTGTGCCGTGGGGTGTCGCCGTCCAGCGCACACAGGGCCTGGTAAAGCCGTACCAGGCCACCCCCGCTGAGTACCGTCTCGGCACTGACATGGCCGATTTGCTGGTGGATCTGCTGGTGGATCGCCGCTTCGCGGGCGTTGCCCACCGGCAGGTCGACATGCCCGCCTTCGCCCGGCAAGGCCTGCCAGTGCTGCCCGCCAAGGCGCAGCAGCGAACCCACGCCAAGGCCGGTGCCCGGGCCGATCACCAGCGCCGGGCGCGTGGGGTCTGCCTGGCCGGGGCATACCTGGCGCACTTCGCCTTCTTGCAGGCGGGTCATGCCCAACGCCATGGCGGTGAAATCATTGATCAACACCAGCCGCTCGACCTGCAAGGTCTTGCAGAACGCCAGGCGGCTCAGGCGCCAGTGGTTGTTGGTGAAGCGAAACTCGTCGCCCTCCACCGGCCCGGCCACCGCCAGGCATACCGCGGCCAAGCCGCCGCGGGCAATGCCCAGGCCATGCAGATAGGCCTCGATAGCCTGCTCCGGGCTGGTGTAGTCCGCGGTAGCGAAGACTTTTACCTCGTGCAACTGGTTGTCACGCCACAACGCAAAACGGGCGTTGGTGCCGCCGATATCGCCAACCAGCAGGTCCTTCATTTAAGGTTCTCCAGGGCAGAGGTGAAGGCACTGGCGCCCTGCTCTGCCGGGCTGAACGCCATGCGCATGAAGCCGAATAGCTCGCGCCCGCACCCCAGGTCATTGCCCTGGGGCGCCGGCGGCAGGTCGCGGCTGGCCAGTTCTTCGGCCGATACCAGTACCCGCAGCGTGCCTTCGACACCATCAACGCGCACCATATCACCATCGCGCACCCGTGCCAGCGGGCCACCGTCATAGGCTTCGGGGCACACGTGGATCGCCGCCGGGATCTTGCCCGAGGCGCCGGACATGCGCCCGTCGGTAACCAGCGCCACCTTGAAGCCGCGGTCTTGCAGCACGCCCAGGAACGGCGTGAGCTTGTGCAGCTCGGGCATGCCATTGCAACGGGGGCCCTGGAAGCGCACCACCGCCACGAAGTCACACTCCAGCTCACCGGCCTTGAACGCATCGGCCAGCGACTGCTGATCGTGGAACACCCGCGCCGGGGCCTCGACCACCTGGTGCTCGGCAGCTACAGCCGAAACCTTCATCACGCCACGCCCCAGGTTGCCCTCCATCACCCGCAGGCCGCCTTCGGCCGAGAACGGCCGCGCGACCGGGCGCAGGATGCTTTCGTCCAGGCTTTGCAGCGGGCCTTCGCGCCATACCAGCTTGCCATCATCGAGGAACGGCTCCTGGGTGTAACGGCGCAGGCCATGGCCGGCGACGGTGTTGACGTCTTCGTGCAGCAGGCCGGCATCGAGCAGCTCGCGGATCAGGAAGGCCATGCCGCCAGCGGCCTGGAAGTGGTTGATATCAGCCTTGCCGTTGGGGTAGACATGCGACAGGGTGGGCACCACCTCGGAGAGGTCGGCCATGTCCTGCCAGGTCAGCTGTATGCCGGCAGCCTGGGCAATTGCCGGGATGTGCAGGGTATGGTTGGTGGAGCCACCCGTGGCGTGCAGGGCAACGATGGAGTTGACCAGCGCCTTCTCGTCGACGATTTCGCCCAGCGGCATGAAGCTGCCACTGGCCTTGGTCATGCGCGTGACCTGTTGCGCGGCCTCGGCGGTGAGCGCATCGCGCAGCGGCGTGTACGGGTTGACGAACGACGCGCCAGGCAGATGCAGGCCCATCACCTCCATCACCAGCTGGTTGGTATTGGCGGTGCCGTAGAAGGTGCAGGTACCCGGGCTGTGATAGGAATTCATCTCCGACTCCAGCAGCTCCTCGCGGCTGGCCTTGCCTTCGGCATAGCGCTGGCGCACGTCGGCCTTCTGCTTGTTGGAAATGCCGGAAACCATCGGCCCGCCCGGCACGAAAATGGTCGGCAAGTGGCCAAAGCGCAACGCGCCCATCATCAGCCCGGGGACGATCTTGTCGCAAATGCCCAGCATCAGCGCGGCGTCGAACATGTTGTGCGACAGCGCCACCGCAGTGGACATGGCAATCACTTCCCGGCTGGCGATGGCCAGTTCCATGCCCGGCTCACCCTGGGTCACGCCGTCGCACATGGCCGGCACGCCACCGGCGAACTGGCCGACCGAGCCGACCTCGCGCAGGGCCTGCTTGATCTGCTCGGGGAAGTGCAGGTACGGCTGGTGGGCCGACAGCATGTCGTTGTAGGCCGAGACGATGGCCACGTTGGCGGCGTTCATCAGGCGCAGCGTTTGCTTGTCGTCGCTGCCGCAACCGGCCACCCCGTGGGCGAAGTTGGCGCACTGCAGGCTGGCGCGCATGGGCCCGTCACTGGCCGCGCCGCGAATCAGCTGCAGGTAGCGTTCGCGGGTGGCTCGGCTGCGTTCGACCAGCCGCTGGGTGACCTCAAGGATGCGCGGATGCATGTACTGGACTCCAGACTAATTGTAAGGGCGGTTTACCGGGCATTTCCCCTCCAACCGATTGCCGCCTAGGCTCAAGACCAGGAGCCCGCTGCATCGGTAGAGGCATCTTGCCCCACCACTCGTTGTATGTTTAAACAAAATACTGCCACTAAAAAGGCTTGTTTTCTATCTGATAGTGAATAATCTTGTAATTCCAACAACAAAACCGTTTCAGTGAAGCTCCTTTGTGCCACAGGTTTCACTCGGACTGCCAGAGGTACTGCCATGACCCTTCGCATCGCCATCAATGGATTCGGCCGCATCGGCCGCAACGTCCTGCGCGCACTGTATACCCAAGGCTACCGCCAGGACTTGCAGGTCGTCGCCATCAACGACCTGGGCGACAGCGCCATGAACGCCCACCTGCTCAAGTACGACAGCGTGCACGGTACCTTCGACGCCACGGTCGAGGCCGACCACGAAAGCCTCACGGTCAATGGTGACCGTATCGCGGTCAGTGCCATTCGCAACCCCGCCGAACTGCCGTGGAAGGCTGAAGCGATCGATGTGGTGTTCGAATGCACCGGGTTATTTACCGAGCGGGCCAAGGCAGCTGCCCACCTGGCCGCCGGGGCGGGCAAGGTGATTGTCTCGGCGCCGGCCAAAGGGGCTGATGCCACCGTGGTGTACGGGGTCAACCATGACGTGCTGCGGGCTTCGCACCAGGTCATTTCCAACGCCTCGTGCACCACCAACTGCCTGGCACCGATCGCCCAGGTGCTGCACCGCGAGTTCGGCATCGAGCAAGGCCTGATGACCACCATCCACGCCTATACCAACGACCAGGTGCTGACCGACGTTTACCACAGCGACCCGTACCGCGCGCGCTCGGCAACCCAGTCGATGATCCCCAGCAAGACCGGCGCGGCCGAGGCGGTAGGCCTGGTATTGCCGGAACTGGCCGGCAAACTGACCGGTATGGCCGTGCGGGTGCCGGTGATCAACGTGTCGCTGGTGGACCTGACCGTCAACCTCAAGCGCGAGGCCACCGCCGAGCAGGTCAACCAGTTGTTCCTCGAGGCGAGCAAGCATTCCAAGGTCTTGGGCTATAACGCGTTGCCATTGGTTTCCTGCGATTTCAACCACAACCCGCTGTCGTCGATCTTCGATGCCAACCACACCCGCGCCAACGGGCGCATGCTCAAGGTGCTGGCCTGGTATGACAACGAGTGGGGCTTCAGCAACCGCATGCTGGATAACTGCCTGGCGTTGTGCAGGGCACGGTGAGCCTGACGGGGCACTTTTGGCGCCTGTGAGACCCGGCGCCGCGCGGGCGGCGCTCGGTCTCGAATACACAGAACATCCTCCCCCAGCCACCAGCGGGCTCACAATCTTTACCTTTTCCTAACATTTCCAGACTTGACCTTCTGCATAGATGATAAGCATTATCATTAGCTTTTGGTCGGTCAGGTCTTCTCGTGAGTCACTCCCGGTTCAACGCCGTCTTCCTCCTCCAGCGCCTTTCCCTGCTGCGCACCCTGCAGCGCATGGTCGGCAACCCCAGCACCGCCGAGGACCTGCTGCAGGAAACCTACCTGCGGGTGTCGCGCGCCCTGGGCGAGCGGCCTGTCGAGCACATCGAACCCTTCGTGTTCCAGACGGCCCGCAACCTGGCGCTCGACCACTTGCGCGCCCGCCGGGTGCAGGCCCGCATGCTGGTCGACGACGTGCCCGACGAGGTGCTGCACAGCGTGGCCGCACCGGCCAGCAGCAGCGAGGATGCCGCGCACGCCGAACAACTGCTCAAGCACCTGAGCATCAGCCTGAACCAGCTGAGCGAGCGCCAGCAGCGCATCTTCATTCTCAGCCGCCTGCATGGCGCCACCTACCTGGAAATTGCCGAGCAACTGAATGTTTCGGCCAGTACGGTACAAAAGGAACTGAAGCTGATCATGGCCATCTGCATGGGCGTCGCCGAGCGCCTGAAGTGAACCGGCCGCTGGCCAGCCCCTCAACGTAAAGCCCTTGCCACACCACGCCGCAGCCTTGATCATTTGCAAAAAACCACGCAAGGATTCCCCGTGACCGACAGCCCCGCCCCTCGCCCGTCACCTGCCGGGCCCAATGCCCGTGCGCGTGCCATGGACGAGGCGCTGGAATGGCTGGTACGCCTGCAAGGCGCCGATGCCGACGACACCCTCGCCTTCCAGGCCTGGTTGAGCGCAGCGCCAGAAAACGCCGAAGCCTATGTCGAGGCAGAAGCGCTGTGGAACGGTATGCCGCTGCACCAGGTGGCCACGCAGATGCACCGGCAGCAGCGCCGGTCGTGGCGCGGGCGCCTGCGCAGCCACTGGAAGCCGTTGGCGACGGCAGCCGTGCTGCTGGTTGGGCTGGTGACCTTCGGCAACCTGCCGACACGCCTGCAGGCCGACCACCTGACCGTGGTCGGCGAACGCCAGCGCCTACAACTGGACGATGGCGCAAAGGTGCTGCTGAACACCAATTCGGCGTTCGCCAGTGACCGCCGCGGCGGCCGCCAGGTCGCGCGCCTGCTGCAGGGTGAAGCCTACTTCCAGGTGCCGCAGAACGCGCCGATGCCGCTGGAAGTCCAGGCCGGGCCATTGCGCGCGCAAGCACGCGATACCGATTTCGCCGTGCGCTACCTCAACGGTGAAGCGCAACTGCGGGTGCAGCGCGGCGATGTCGACCTGCAAGGTGCGCGTGACCAGCGCATACGCCTCAGCGCTGGCGACAGCATCAGTGTGGGCCCCCAGGGCATTGGCCAGCGCCAGCGCCCCGACATGCACAAGGACCTGGCCTGGGTCGATGGCCGCCTGGTGTTCGAAAACTGCCCGCTGAGCCAGGTACTGGCCGAAGTCCGGCGCTATTACCCCGGCTGGATCATCAACCGCAATACCCAGCTGGATGACGTTGCCGTAACCGGCAACTACCGCCTCGACCAGCCGCTGGAAACCCTGCGCGCGCTGGCTCACATCACCTCCGCCCAGTTGCATGAGTACCCGGCGCTGGTCATCCTGAACTGACTGTTTGCCTCCCCTACGGCCACGTCGCCGCGCAGCCCGGCATGCCTGTTCAAAGCTTTTGCATTTATTTTTACGCGGTTCTGCGCCCCCATCCGTCTCGTTATAGCCAATGCAACTGATTCTTGTTTAACAAACGAGAACAGACACCTATAACTGTCTGCACGTTTGGGAGCGCTTCCGATGTACACAGGTATTACCCGCTCGTCTTCCCTTCCCCGCCGTACCGGGCAGCTTTCGCTGCTGACCTTGGCATTGCTCGCCAGCGGCGCCTGTAGCCTGCCGGCGCTGGCTGGCGAACCGGCCCGCGCCAGCAGCCCGCGCATGGGCGACTACCGCTTCAGCATCGGCCAGCAACCGCTGGTGTCGGCCATCAACGCCTTCAGCCAGGTCACCGGTTGGCAGGTTGGCTTCAGCGCCGAGTTGGCCGAAGGCGTGGCCTCGCCCGGTGTACAGGGTGCGCTGCCGCCAGATGCCGCGCTCAAGCGCCTGTTGCAGGGCACCGGGCTGAGCTTTCGCAAGATCGGCAATGCCAATGTGGTACTCGAACGCCAGGCCGCGAACAATGTGATCGCGCTGCAGCAAGTGACCGTCAGCGCCACCCGCAGTGCCCAGGACGTGAGCCAGGTGCCGAGCACGGTCAGCGTGCAGACCCGAGCGCAACTGGACCGCCAGAACGTCAACAACATCCAGGACCTGGTGCGTTACGAACCGGGTGTATCGGTGGCCGGCACCGGCCAGCGCAGTGGCCTGAACGGCTACAACATCCGCGGTATCGACGGCGAACGGATTCTCACCCAGGTCGACGGTGTGGCGATCCCCGACAGTTTCTTCTACGGCCCCTACGCGCAAACCCAACGCAACTATGTCGACCCGGAAATCGTCAAGCGCGTGGAAATCCTGCGCGGCCCGGCCTCGGTGCTGTATGGCAGCAATGCCATCGGCGGCGCGGTCAGCTACTTCACCCTTGACCCCGACGACATCATCAAGCCAGGCAAGGACGTTGGCGCACGCCTGAAGAGCGGTTACAGCTCGGCGGACGAAAGCTGGCTGACCTCGGCCACCGTCGCCGGGCGCCAGGGCGATGTCGACGGGCTGCTGCACCTGAGCCAGCGCAACGGCCACGAGACCGAGACCCAAGGCCACCACAGCGGCGCCGGCCTGGCCCGTACCGAAGCCAACCCGATGGACGTGCGCACCACCAACGTGCTGGCCAAGGCAGGCTGGAACTACGCTGATGACGCCCGACTAGGCCTTACTTACGAGCGCTACAAGGATGACCGCGACCAGAACATCCTCAGCGCCGCAGGAGGGCCGTTCATACCCGGGTTCGGTGGCATGGGCTACTACAAGGCGCGCAGCGGCAACGACACCATCACCCGCGAACGCTTCGGCATCAACCATGAGTTCGGCCTGGACACGCTGTTCGCTGACCAGGTGAAGTGGAGCCTGAACTACCAGGTCGCCAAGACCGACCAGCACACCGATGAAATCTATGCGCCACCTGGCCGCCAGGTACTGCGCACCCGCGACACCCGTTACAAGGACCGCCAGTGGGTATTCGATGCCCAGCTGGACAGGGCCTTCAGCATCGGCAGCACCGACCACTTGCTGACCTACGGCACCACCCTCAAGCACGAGAAAATCACCGGTTCGCGCAGCGGCACGGGCACCTGCCTGGCCGTAGGCTCGGGTTGCGCTGCCGCCGGCGCGCCGCGCCCGGCCGACGGCCAGGTGCTGGTCAGTGATTTCCCGGACCCGACCGTGAACACCTACAGCCTGTTCGTGCAGGATGAAATCCGCTGGAACCGCTGGACCTTCCTGCCAGGCGCCCGTTACGACTACACACGCATGCAGCCCAGGTTCACCGAGGCGTTCCTGCGTGGCCTGGAGTCCACCGCCACCGCGCCCACCTCCCAGGACGACTCGGACAAGACCTGGCACCGCGTCTCGCCCAAGTTCGGCCTGACCTACGCCTTCGATGACCACTACACCTGGTACGGCCAGTACGCTGAGGGCTTCCGCACGCCGACCGCCAAGTCCATGTATGGGAAATTCGTCAACCTTGACCAAGGCTACCGGGTAGAGGGCAACCCAGGGCTGGAACCTGAAAAAAGCAAGGGCTATGAAACCGGCCTGCGCGGCAACTTCGACGCCGGCAACTTCGACGTGGCGGTGTTCTACAACAAGTACCGCGACTTCATCGACGAAGACGCCGTGCAGAGCGCCAACCTGGAACAGACCTTCCAGGCCAACAACATCAAGCACGCCACCATCAAGGGCGCCGAGGTCAAGGGCCGCCTCAACCTTGACCACTTCGGAGCGCCACAAGGCCTGTATACCCAGGGCTCGATTGCCTACACCTACGGCCGTAACGATGACACCGGCGAACCGCTGAACACGGTCAACCCGCTCAAAGGCGTGTTCGGCCTGGGTTACGAGCAACACAACTATGGTGGCTTGCTGAGCTGGACGCTGGTCAAGCGCAAGACCCGGGTCGACGACAGCACCTTCTACTCGCCAGACGGTTCGAGCACGAAGTTCCGCACGCCAGGCTATGGCGTACTGGACCTGACCGGTTTCTACAAGGTGACCGACGACGTCACCATCAACGCCGGGCTGTACAACCTGACCGACAAGAAATACTGGCAGTGGGACTCGGTACGCAGCTATGACGGCCAGGGTGAAGCGGCCGTGACCCAGCCGGCCAACATCGACCGTTTGAGCATGCCGGGGCGCAACTTCGGCATCAATGTGGTGTGGGATATCTGAAGGTTGCAGTTTGCGGCGCCCGATCCCACAGGCGCCGCAATGACCCGTCTGTACATACCCGGTTTTTTTACTGTTCCGCCGCCGCTGCTTCGTCTTGTCTCTAGACGCCCTCTTTCCAAGGACTGCCCCATGACCGACCGCCCAGCCTTGCGCTCCCAACGCCTGAACCAGATCACCCACGCCCCGCACGCCGAGCTCGATGCCCTGGTCAAATCCCACGCCCCATTCGACAGCCGCGAAAGTTTCGCCCGCTTCGTGGTCGCCCAGTACCTGTTCCAATCCGAGCTGCAGGCCCTGTACAACGACCCGCAACTGATTGCCATCGTCCCAGACCTGGCCGCGCGCTGCCGGGCCGACCACGCCCGCCTCGACCTCGCCGACCTCGACACCCAAGTGCCGGCCGCCGTGCAGGGTGCATTGGGCAATCCGAGCCTGGGCGAGGCAATGGGCTGGATCTTCGTCTCCGAAGGCTCCAAACTGGGCGCTGCGTTTCTGATCAAACGGGCAGCAGCGCTGGGCCTGTCCGACAGCTTCGGCGCCCGGCACCTGGGCGAGCCGGCCGGTGGCCGTGCCGAAGGCTGGAAGCAGTTCACCCGCATCCTGGATGCCCTGGACCTGTCGGCCGAAGAAGACGCGGCGGCCGAGCGCGGCGCAGTAGCGGCATTCGAGCGCTTCACCGAGCTGCTCAAGCATGCCTATCCTGCAGATGCTGCGCTGGTTTGATACGCCCTAGCCGGCCACCCTTCCGGTGGCCGCACCGTTTTTTGCAGTGAGACCATGACCCGACCCGCCCGCTCGAAACTCGCCCGCCTGCTGTATGGAATACTGGCTTACGTGAGCCTGGGGGTGGGTCTGGTCGCGATCGTCATTCCCGGCCTGCCAACCACCGAATTCATCCTGCTGGCAGCGTGGGCTGCAACGCGCAGTTCGCCACGGTTGTCGGCCTGGCTGGAAAACCACCGCCTGTTCGGGCCGATTCTGTACAACTGGCGCAACGGCAAGGTGATCCAGCGCCGCGCCAAGGTCAGCGCGACCCTCAGCATGCTGCTCTGTGCAGGCCTGATGCTGACCTTTCTTGAGCACCACTGGCCGGTATTCCTCGCCATCGCCGGCATGACCCTGGGCAACCTGTGGATCTGGTCACGCCCGGAGCACGCCTGCACAGCCCCGTCACAAGCTCAGCAACCCTGAGTAAAGGGCGTAGGCGGCCAGCGCCGCGCCTGCCAGCACAGCTGCGAAAATCAGCTTTTCCCAGGTGGTGAACAGGGTTTGGCGCTGCTCATGTTTGGCCCTGGCGAACAGGATCACGCCCGGGGCATACAGCAACGCCGACAACAGCAGGTACTTGAGCCCGCCGGCATACAGCAGCCAAATCGCGTAGAGCAAGGCAACCAGCGCCACCAGCACGTCTTTACGCCGCAACCGTGGCTGCGCGGCGTAGCTCTCGCCACGCACAGCCAGCAGCAGCGCATAGGCCGCCGACCACAGGTAAGGCACCAGGATCATCGACGACGCCAGATAGATCAGGCTGGTGTAGGTACCGGCCGAGAACAACGTGATCAGCAGGAAACCCTGGATCATGCAGTTGGTGAGCCACAGGGCATTGGCCGGCACATGGTTGGCGTTTTCCTTGGCCAGGAAGCGCGGCATGGTCTTGTCGCGAGCCGTGGCGTAAAGAATCTCGGCACACAGTAAAGCCCATGAAAGCAAAGCCCCCAGCAGCGAAACCGCCAGGCCGATACTGATCAGCAATGCGCCCCAGGGGCCGACGATATGCTCCAGCACCGACGCCAGCGAAGGGTTCTGCAACCCGGCAAGCTCCGGCTGGGTCATCACCCCGAGGGACAGCACGTTGACCAGCACCAGCAGCGCCAGCACGCCGAGAAAGCCTATGACCGTGGCCTTGCCCACATCGGAGCGGCGCTGGGCGCGCCCGGAGTAGACGCTGGCGCCCTCGATGCCGATGAACACGAAAACGGTCACCAGCATCATGTTGCGCACCTGCTCCAGCACGCCCCCGAACTGAGGGTTGCTCAACCCCCAGATATCACGGGTGAAGATATCGGCACGGAAGGCGAATGCGGCAATCACCACGAAAATCAGGATGGGCACCACTTTGGCCACGGTGGTCACCTGGTTGATGAACGCCGCCTCCTTGATGCCGCGCAAGACCAGAAAGTGCACCGCCCATAGCAGGACTGAGGCACAACCGATGGCGACAGGCGTGTTGCCCTCGCCAAAGACAGGGAAGTAGAAACCCAGGGTGCTGAACAGCAATACGAAGTAACCGACGTTGCCCAGCCAGGCGCTGATCCAGTAGCCCCAGGCCGAAGAAAAGCCCATATAGTCGCCGAAACCGGCTTTGGCGTAGGCATATACCCCCGAGTCCAGTTCCGGCTTGCGGTTGGCCAGGGTCTGGAACACGAAGGCCAAGGCCAGCATGCCCACCGCAGTGATGGCCCAGCCGATCAGTACCGCCCCTACATCGGCACGCGCCGCCATGTTCTGCGGCAACGAGAATATGCCGCCGCCGATCATCGAGCCGACCACCAACGCGATCAGCGCGCCCAAGCGTAACTTCTGACCCGGTTCGCTCATGTATCCCCCGTTTTTTTCGCCAATGTCATACGGATGTAACAGCGTTTGCGGCCATATAGAAACGCTTGCTTATAGTGAACCCGCTCACAAAAAGAACTGCGGTAATAACAGTTTTATCTATAAACAGTTCCTGTAAAAACTAGCAGCTAGATGGCGACTGGAGAAGGAATTGATAAAACTTGAAAAATTCGTAAAAAAGTTGCGAAAGCCAGGAAAGCGGCTAGCGTCAAGCATCGCAGGCTGAACAGAGCGTTTGCTCTAGAATGACATGGAGGTGCCAGCGCGCAAGGCCTGCAGCTTGAGCTGTCGGCACACTCCAGGAGCACCGTGAAGGTTTTTTCCTACTTCACGGCACCATGACCTGACCCACGTCAGCGAATGGCTGAGACGGCGGATTTATGCTGTCGTCAACTTTCTCCTGGCAGGAGTTGTTAAATGTCTGATTCATCCGGAAAATTGAAACTCGGTGCATTAGTTGCACTCGTGGTCGGCTCGATGATTGGCGGCGGCATATTCTCGCTGCCGCAGAACATGGCCGCCAGCGCAGGGGTTGGCGCGGTACTGATCGGCTGGGCCATCACGGCGGTGGGCATGCTGACCCTGGCCTTCGTGTTCCAGACCCTGGCCAACCGCAAACCTGACCTCGATGGCGGGGTGTATGCCTACGCCAAGGCCGGTTTTGGCGACTACATGGGCTTTTCTTCGGCCTGGGGCTACTGGATCAGTGCCTGGCTGGGCAACGTCGGCTACTTCGTGCTGCTGTTCAGCACCCTGGGCTACTTCTTCCCGATCTTTGGCGAGGGCAACACGCCAGCCGCCATCATCGGCGCCTCGCTACTGCTATGGGCGGTGCATTTCCTGGTCTTGCGCGGCATCAAGGAAGCGGCGTTCATCAACCTGGTCACCACCGTGGCCAAGGTGGTGCCGCTGGTGCTGTTCGCCCTGATCTGCCTGTTCGCCTTCAAGCTGGACGTCTTCACCGCCGACATCTGGGGCCGGGGCACGCCCGAACTGGGCAGTGTGATGAACCAAGTCCGCAACATGATGCTGGTCACCGTGTGGGTGTTCATTGGTATCGAGGGTGCGAGCATCTTCTCGTCACGCGCCGAAAAGCGCGCCGACGTGGGCAAGGCCACGGTCATCGGCTTCGTGACCGTGCTGTTGTTCCTGGTACTGGTCAATGTGCTGTCGCTGGGCATCATGACCCAACCGGAACTGGCCAAGCTGCAGAACCCGTCGATGGCCGCCGTGCTCGAACATGTGGTCGGCCACTGGGGGGCGGTACTGATCAGTGTCGGCCTGATCATCTCGCTGCTGGGGGCCCTGCTGTCGTGGGTGCTGCTGTGCGCCGAAATCATGTTCGCCGCCGCCAAGGACCACACCATGCCGGCATTCCTGCGCCGCGAGAACGCCAACCAGGTACCGGCCAATGCGCTGTGGCTGACCAACGCCATGGTGCAGGTCTTCCTGGTGATCACGCTGTTTTCCAGCAGCACCTACCTGTCGCTGATCTACCTCGCCACCTCGATGATTCTGGTGCCCTACCTGTGGTCGGCGGCCTACGCCTTCCTGCTGGCCCTGCGCAGCGAAACCTATGAGCAGGCCCTGGCCGAACGCAAGAAGGACCTGATCATCGGCGCTATCGCCCTGCTGTACGCCATCTGGTTGTTGTACGCCGGCGGCGTGAAATACCTGCTGCTGTCGGCATTGCTGTACGCCCCTGGCGCGATCCTGTTCGCCAAGGCCAAGCGTGAAGTGGGCCAACCCATCTTCACCAACGTGGAAAAACTGATCTTCGCCGCCGTGGTGATCGGCGCCCTGGTGGCAGCCTATGGCCTGTACGACGGCTTCCTGACCCTTTGACCACGCTTTCGTCCCATTGGAGGAATGAAACCATGTCCGCTGAAAAACAGAAGTACGGTGTGCACTCCGAGGCCGGCAAGCTGCGCAAAGTCATGGTGTGCGCACCGGGCCTGGCGCACAAGCGCCTGACGCCGAGCAACTGTGACGAACTGCTGTTCGACGATGTGATCTGGGTCGACCAGGCCAAGCGTGACCACTTCGACTTTGTCACCAAGATGCGGGAGCGTGGCGTGGAAGTGCTGGAAATGCACAACCTGCTGACCGACATCGTGCAGCAACCTGAAGCGCTGAAGTGGATTCTGGACCGCAAGATCACCGCCGATACCGTCGGCGTGGGCCTGACCAATGAAGTGCGCAGCTGGCTGGAAGGTCTCGAACCGCGGCACTTGGCCGAGTTCCTGATCGGCGGCGTGGCCGGCCAGGACCTGCCGCAGAGCGAAGGCGCCGAAGTGGTCAAGATGTACAACGACTACCTGGGGCACTCCAGCTTCATCCTGCCACCGCTGCCCAACACCCAGTTCACCCGTGACACCACCTGCTGGATCTACGGCGGCGTCACGTTGAACCCGATGTACTGGCCAGCACGGCGCCAGGAAACGCTGCTGACCACCGCCATCTATAAATTCCACCCGGCGTTCACCAGCGCCGACTTCCAGGTGTGGTATGGCGACCCGGACAAGGACCACGGCAACGCCACGCTCGAGGGTGGCGACGTGATGCCGATCGGTAATGGCGTGGTGCTGATCGGCATGGGCGAGCGCACCTCGCGCCAGGCCATCGGGCAGCTGGCCCAGAGCCTGTTCGCCCACGGTGCGGCCAAGGAAGTGGTGGTTGCCGGCCTGCCCAAGTCGCGCGCCGCCATGCACCTGGACACCGTGTTCAGCTTCTGCGACCGCGACCTGGTCACGGTCTTCCCGGAAGTGGTCAAGGAAATCGTGCCGTTCATCATTCGCCCGGATGAAAGCAAGCCGTATGGCATGGACGTGCGCCGCGTGAACAAGTCGTTCATCGACGTGGTCGGCGAACAGCTTGGGATCAAGCTGCGGGTGGTCGAAACCGGCGGCAACAGCTTCGCCGCCGAACGCGAACAGTGGGATGACGGCAACAACGTCGTGGCCATCGAACCAGGCGTGGTCATCGGCTACGACCGTAACACCTACACCAACACCCAGCTGCGCAAGGCTGGCATCGAAGTCATCACCATCAGCGCCGGCGAACTGGGCCGGGGCCGGGGCGGCGGCCACTGCATGACCTGCCCGATCATCCGTGACCCCATCGATTACTAACGCCCATTAGCCCGGCCGCGCTTACCCAGCGGCGGCCGGTGCGTTCACCATACCCAAGGAGAAAAGTCATGGCGTTCAACATTCACAACCGCAACCTGCTGAGCCTGGAACACCACACCACGCGCGAGTTGCGCTACCTGCTGGACCTGTCCCGCGACCTCAAGCGCGCCAAGTACACCGGCACCGAACAGCAACACCTGAAGGGCAACAACATTGCCCTGATCTTTGAAAAAACCTCGACCCGCACCCGCTGCGCCTTCGAAGTGGCGGCCTACGACCAGGGCGCCAATGTCACCTATATCGACCCCAACTCATCGCAGATCGGCCACAAGGAAAGCATGAAGGACACCGCCCGGGTACTCGGGCGCATGTACGACGCCATCGAGTACCGTGGCTTCAAGCAGGAAATCGTCGAGGAGCTGGCCAAGTTCGCCGGGGTACCGGTGTTCAACGGCCTGACCGACGAGTATCACCCGACCCAGATGATCGCCGACGTACTGACCATGCGCGAGCACAGCGACAAGCCGTTGCACGACATCAGCTACGCCTACCTGGGCGATGCGCGCAACAACATGGGCAACTCGCTGCTGCTGATCGGCGCCAAGCTCGGCATGGATGTGCGCATTGCCGCGCCCAAGGCGCTGTGGCCACATGAGGACCTGGTTGAGCGCTGCAAGCAGTACGCAGAAGAAAGTGGCGCGCGTATCACCCTGACCGAAGACCCGCTGGCCGCGGTCAAGGGCGTGGACTTTGTGCACACCGACGTATGGGTATCGATGGGTGAACCGATCGAGGCCTGGGGCGAGCGTATCAAGCTGCTCAAGCCTTACCAGGTGAATGCGCAACTGATGAAGGCCACTGGCAACCCCCGCACCAAGTTCATGCATTGCCTGCCGGCGTTCCACAACTCCGAAACCAAGGTGGGCAAGCAGATTGCCGAACAGTACCCGGACTTGGCCAACGGCATCGAAGTGACCGACGACGTATTCGAGTCGCCCGCTTGCATTGCCTTCGAACAGGCGGAAAACCGCATGCACACGATCAAGGCGATCCTGGTTTCGACCCTGGCTGACCTTTGAAAGCGGCAAGCTGAAAGCTGCAAGCTGCAAGCTGCAAGCTGCAAGCTGCAAGCTGCAAGCTGCAAGCTGCAAGCTGCAAGCTGCAAGCTGAAAGCTGAAAGCTGAAAGCTGAAAGCTGAAAGCTGAAAGCTGCAAGCTGCAAGCTGCAAGCTGAAAGCTGAAAGCTGCAAGCTGCAAGCTGCAAGCTGCAAGCTGCAAGCTGCAAGCTGCAAGCTGCAAGCTGCAAGCTGCAAGCTGAAAGCTGAAAGCTGCAAGCTGCAAGCTGCAAGCTGAAAGCTGAAAGCAGCTGATCACACCGGCCTGCTTCTGCTTGCAACTTGCAACTTGCAACTTGCAACTTGCCGCTTGCCGCTTGCCGCTTGCAGCCCCAAGCCCACCTCAAAAGGACATTCTCCATGCGTATCGTTGTTGCATTGGGCGGCAACGCCCTGCTGCGCCGCGGCGAACCCATGACCGCTGACAACCAGCGTGCCAATATCCGCACCGCCGCCGAACAGATCGCCAAGATCCACCCCGGTAACGAGCTGGTCATCGCCCACGGTAACGGCCCACAGGTCGGCCTGCTGTCGTTGCAGGGCCTTTCCTACAAACCGGACGAGGCCTACCCGCTGGACGTCCTCGGTGCCGAGACCGAGGGCATGATCGGCTACATGATCGAGCAGGAGCTGGGCAACCTGCTGGCCTTCGAAGTGCCGTTCGCGACCTTGCTGACCCAGGTTGAAGTCGACGCCAACGATCCGGCCTTCAAGGACCCGACCAAGTTCATCGGCCCGGTCTACAGCAAGGACGAGGCCGAGCGCCTGGCCAAGGAGAAAGGCTGGGTGGTCAAGCCTGACGGCGACAAGTACCGCCGCGTGGTGGCCAGCCCGAAACCCAAGCGCATCTTTGAAATCCGCCCGATCAAGTGGCTGCTGGAAAAAAGCAGCATCGTGATTTGCGCGGGCGGCGGCGGCATCCCCACCCTGTACGATGAAAACCACAAACTCAAAGGGGTGGAGGCGGTCATCGACAAGGACCTGTGCTCGGCGCTGCTGGCAGAGCAACTGGAAGCCGACCTTCTGATCATCGCCACCGACGTGGATGCGGCGTACATTGACTGGGGTAAACCTACGCAGAAAGCCATCGCCAAAGCGCACCCCGACGAACTGCAACGGCTGGGTTTTGCCGCGGGGTCCATGGGGCCGAAGGTGCAGGCCGCCTGTGATTTTGCTCGCCATACCGGCAAGGTGGCAGTGATCAGTTCGCTGGAAAACATCGAGGAAATCGTCAAAGGCACAGCCGGCACGCGTGTTACGACCGCGAAGCCGGGGATCAGCTACTGTTGAATGCAGTGGGCGGGCCTGCGCGGCCCGTCATTTTCGACCTCCCCAAGGAGCTTTCCATGGCCCAGTACCACCCCGGTCATGTACACATCGAGCGCACTGCGCTCAACAAAGATGACCACAGCTATGACCTGAACATCGAATACGAGGCAGTGTCGGACCCCAAGGAAGGTAGAGGCATTCAGTTCCGCATGCATGGCAGCATCGAAGGCAAGGCAGTCGATGAAGCGTTCTTCCTGCCCAAGGACCAGGCGCTGCCCAGCTTTCTCATGCTGCTGACCCGCAAGGCGCAAACGTACCTGCCGTCGCCGAAGAAATTCGAGAACCTGAGTTCACCGCACCAGCTCTATGACCATATGTTCGCGGACATTCGCGAAAAACTGGATGTGAAGTCGGGCGACCCGATCAAACCAGAACACCTGGAGTGATTTTCACAAGTTTGGGGCTGGCTTGCAGCCCATCGCAGGCAAGCCAGCGCCCAAAGGGATCGCATCAGGGCTGACAGGTGTTTGCCACAAGATATGCAGCGCCTATGAGATCGAGCGCCGCGCGGGCGGCGCTCGATCTCATAGGCGCTAAAGATGCTGCGGCTACCTTTGCCTGCGATGGGCCGCAAAGCGACCCCGGCGATGTTGAGGCATACTACCGCCCTCCCCGGCCACCACCCTCTACGTTCCCATGCGCATCCACGTCAGCTTCATCGACCGCGTCGGCATCACTCAGGAAGTGCTAGCCCTGCTCGGTGCCCGCAACCTCAACCTGGACGCCGTGGAGATGGTCCCGCCGAACGTCTACATCGACGCCCCGACGCTCAGCCCCGCGGTGCTCGAAGAGCTGCACGACGCACTGTTCGAAGTGCACGGGGTACAGTCGGTGGACGTGGTCGACATCCTTCCCGGACAACGTCGGCACCTGCAGCTGGATGCGTTGCTGGCAGCGATGAGCGACCCGGTCCTGGCCGTGGACAGCGCCGGCAAGGTGTTGCTGGCCAACCCGGCGCTGATCGAGCTGTGCGGCCGGGAATCGGCCGGCCGCTCGGTGGGCGAGCTGTTCGGCGACGCCGGGCTGCTGCAGGCGCTTCTGGACAACAACTTCCACCTGCCCATGCGCGAGATGCAACTGAACGGCCACAGCCTGCTGCTCGATGCCATGCCCATTACCAACGCCGGTGGCCTGCTGACGCTTTACCCGCCATCGCGCATGGGCGAACGCCTGTCGGCCCTGCACCACGACCACGCCGAGGGCTTCGACGCCCTGCTGGGCGAGTCACCGGCCATCCGTACCCTCAAGGCACGCGCCATGCGCGTTGCCGCACTCGACGCGCCGCTGCTGGTGCATGGCGAAACCGGCACCGGCAAAGAGCTGGTGGCCCGCGCCTGCCATGCCATCAGCAGCCGCCAGGCGGCACCGTTCCTGGCGCTGAACTGCGCCGCCCTGCCCGAGAGCCTGGCCGAGAGCGAGCTGTTCGGCTATGCCCCCGGCGCCTTCACCGGCGCGCAACGCGGCGGCAAGCCGGGGCTGATGGAGCTGGCCAACCAAGGCACCGTGTTTCTGGATGAAATCGGCGAAATGTCACCGTACCTGCAGGCCAAGCTGCTGCGCTTCCTCAGTGATGGCAGCTTCCGCCGGGTGGGCGGCGACCGCGAAGTGAAGGTTGATGTGCGCATCATCAGCGCCACCCACCGCGACCTGGAGCGCATGGTGGCCGAAGGCAGCTTCCGCGAAGACCTGTTCTACCGCCTGAACGTGCTCAACCTGCAGGTACCGCCCCTGCGCGACCGCGGCCAAGACATCCTGATGCTGGCGCACTTCTTCATGCAGCAGGCCTGCACGCAGATCCAGCGCCCAGCCTGCCGGTTGACCCCGGCCACCCATTCGGCGCTGCTGGCCAACCCGTGGCCGGGCAACGTGCGCCAGCTGCAGAACGTGATTTTCCGTGCGGCGGCCATCTGCGAAAGCAACCTGGTGGACATCGGTGACCTGGACATCGCCGGCACCTCGGTGGCGCGCGGGCAAGATGGCGAAGTGGCCAGCCTGGAACAAGCCGTGGGCGATTTCGAGCGTGAGCTGCTGCAACGTCTGTACGCCAGCTACCCCTCCACCCGGCAACTGGCTGCGCGCTTGCACACTTCGCACACCGCCATTGCCCAGCGCCTGCGGAAATATGGAATACCCGGCAAGGGCTGATAATCGTTGCAATAACCCGCTAGTTGTTCAGACCTTTCCTACGCCAGTGAAAGATACTCTCCCACATATGCCTCGTAGAATGGTGACAGTGTATTGCCACTTGTCACCCCACTGCTCCGCCTAAGTGCGGAGTGTGGTTCGCTACTGGATATAACGAGAGCACCTGATGTTTGAACTCGATTTTTACGGCACACTTGTAGCCGCCTCTCTCGTCCTGTTATTGGGGCGCGGGCTGGTTGCCCGGATTGGCTTGTTGCGCGTCTACAATATTCCGGAACCCGTTGCCGGTGGCCTGGTCGTCGCCTTTGCCCTGCTTGCGTTGCGCAGTTTCGATGTTCAGGTGCAGTTCGATACCTCACTGCAAACACCATTGATGCTGGCCTTCTTCGCCACCATCGGCTTGAGCGCAGACTTTGCCAGCTTGAAAAAAGGCGGGCGTGTGGTGGTGGTCTTCCTGCTGGTGGTCACCAGCCTGTTGCTGGTGCAGAACGCCATGGGCATCGGCCTGGCCTCGGCATTGGGGCTGGACCCATTGATGGGCCTGCTGGCCGGTTCGATCACCCTGTCCGGCGGCCACGGTACCGGCGCCGCCTGGGGCGCCACGTTCAGCGAAAAGTTCGGCCTGGCCTCGGCTGCGGAACTGGCAATGGCCTCGGCCACCTTCGGGCTGGTGCTGGGCGGCCTGATCGGCGGGCCGGTTGCCCGGCTGCTGATCAAGCGGGTGAAAACGCCGGGGGCCGATGAGGAACAGCCGCAACTGCCCCAGGGTTTCGAGCGGCCTGACAAAGAGCGCCTGATAACATCGTTTTCATTTGTGGAAACACTGGCGCTGATTGCGGTAAGCCTGCTTGCCGGTTCTTTGCTCAATGGCGCACTCAAAGGAACTGCATTCGAACTGCCGACGTTTGTGTGTGTGCTGTTCGTGGGTGTATTGCTGCGCAATGGGCTATCCGCATTCGGCTTCTACCGTGTGTTCGAACGGGAAGTTTCGGTACTGGGCAATGTCAGCTTGTCGCTGTTCCTGGCCATTGCCTTGATGTCGCTCAAACTATGGGACCTGGCAGCGCTGGCCTTGCCGTTCTTCGCATTATTGGCCGCACAGACACTGGTCATGGCGCTGTTCGCAATTTTCGTGACGTTCCGGGTCATGGGTCGTAATTACGATGCAGCCGTATTGGCTGCCGGCCATTGCGGATTTGGCCTGGGGGCCACGCCCACTGCCATTGCCAACATGCAGGCAGTGACCCAGCGCTACGGCGCTTCGAACATTGCCTTTCTGGTGGTGCCGATGGTGGGGGCGTTCTTCATCGACATCATCAATGTCATCGTGATCAAACTCTATCTGGCACTGCCGCTGTTCATGGCAGGTTGATGCCTTTTGTCGTACCTGTGGCGTCGCCCGCCAATGGGGTTGGCAGTAACATGCCAAGACAGGCGCCGTGGCGCTGTAATGCTTTGATTACACCGTACCGAAATCGCTACGCTTGCATGCACATGCGGTTATACAAGGGTTTGATAGCGAAACGCTTTTTCACCCCGCTTGCAGTGTAGTGTTTTCGTTCCACTTCCAAACAACGAGCACCGCAAAAAAAAATTAACTCATTGTTTTATAAGTCTTTTTTGAAATTGGCCGCATTATTGCTATGGGAATCTCGACCCAAGAGCGCGGGCACACCGCGCCCAACGCCCGAGGATTTCGCATGAGCGAGTTGCGTTTCACCGAAGATCACGAATGGCTGCGCGTAGAAGCCGATGGCAGCGTCACCGTGGGCGTCACCGCCTACGCCCAGAACGCCCTTGGCGATGTGGTTTTCGTTCAACTGCCCGAGTTGCTGCAGTACCAGAAAGGCAGCGAAGCGTCCACCGTCGAGTCGGTGAAAGCTGCCAGCGGCGTGTACATGCCCCTGACCGGCGAGGTGGTTGAAGTCAACGCACAGCTCGACCCAAGACCGGAGCTGGTCAACGATGACCCCATGGGCGAAGGCTGGTTCTTCCGCTTCACCCCGGCCAACATGAGCGAGGTCAGCGCCCTGCTCGACCGGGACGCCTATGACCGCCTGATCAAAGCCAACGCCGAAGCCTGAGGACTGCGCCATGACCATCAACCTCAGCACCGCCAACGAATTCATCGCCCGGCACATCGGCCCGCGCACCGCCGACGAGCAGGCCATGCTCGCCGCCCTCGGTTTCGAATCGCTGGACGCCATGACCGCGGCAGTCATCCCCGACAGCATCAAGGGCACCAGCGTGCTCGGCGCGCACGACGGCCAGAGTGAAGCCGACGCGCTGGCAGCACTCAAGGCCATCGCCGGCAAGAACCAGCTGTTCAAGAGCTTCATCGGCCAGGGCTACTACAACACCCACACCCCGGCCCCCATCCTGCGCAACCTGCTGGAAAACCCGGCCTGGTACACCGCCTACACGCCCTACCAGCCGGAAATCTCCCAGGGCCGCCTGGAAGCGTTGCTGAACTTCCAGACCCTGATCAGCGACCTCACCGGCCTGCCGATCGCCAACGCTTCGCTGCTCGACGAAGCGACCGCCGCAGCCGAGGCCATGACCTTCTGCAAGCGCCTGTCGAAGAACAAGACCAGCCACAGCTTCTTCGCGTCGGTGCACTGCCACCCGCAAACCCTGGACGTACTACGCACCCGCGCCGAGCCGTTGGGCATCGACGTGGTGGTCGGCGACGAACGCGAGCTGGGCGATGCCAGTGCCTTCTTCGGCGCGCTGCTGCAATACCCGGCCAGCAATGGCGAGGTGTTCGACTACCGTGAAGTGGTGCAGCGCTTCCATGCCGCCAACGCGCTGGTCGCCGTGGCAGCCGACCTGCTGGCCCTGACCCTGCTGACCCCACCGGGTCAGTTCGATGCCGACGTGGCCATCGGCAGCGCCCAGCGTTTTGGCGTGCCCCTGGGCTTCGGCGGCCCACACGCGGCCTACTTCGCCACCCGTGACGCCTTCAAGCGCGACATGCCAGGCCGGCTGGTCGGCGTGTCGATCGATCGCTTCGGCAAGACCGCCCTGCGCCTGGCCATGCAAACCCGCGAGCAGCACATCCGCCGCGAGAAGGCCACCAGCAACATTTGCACCGCCCAGGTGCTGCTGGCCAATATCGCCAGCATGTACGCCGTGTACCACGGCCCGGCCGGCCTCAAGCGCATCGCTGAGCGCACCCACGCGCTGACCGCGGTTCTTGCAGCCGGCCTGAACAGCCTGGGCCTGCAAGTGGTCGGTAAAACAGCTTTCGATACCTTGACCCTGGCCACCGGCACCGCCACTGCCAGCCTGCATGAGCAGGCCCGCGCCCAAGGTATCAACCTGCGCCAGGTCGACGCCGCCCACCTAGGCCTGTCGCTGGACGAGACCAGCACCCAGGCTGACGTGCAGGCCCTGTGGCAACTGTTCGCCGGCAACCAGCCCCTGCCTGACTTCGCCGCGCTGGCCGCCAGCACCGGTTCGCTACTGCCCGCTGCCCTGCTGCGCCAATCGGCCATCCTCGAACACCCGGTATTCAACCGCTACCACAGCGAAACCGAACTGATGCGCTACCTGCGCCGCCTGGCCGACAAGGACCTGGCGCTGGACCGCAGCATGATCCCGCTGGGCTCCTGCACCATGAAGCTGAACGCAGCCAGCGAAATGATCCCGGTGACCTGGGCCGAGTTCGGCAACCTGCACCCCTTTGCGCCGGCCGAGCAAAGCCAGGGCTACCTGCAGATGACCACCGAGCTGGAAGAAATGTTGTGCGCTGCTACCGGCTATGATGCCGTGTCGCTGCAGCCCAACGCCGGTTCGCAGGGCGAGTACGCCGGGTTGCTGGCCATTCGTGCCTACCACCGCAGCCGTGGCGAAAGTCACCGTGACATCTGCCTGATCCCCTCGTCTGCCCACGGCACCAACCCCGCTACCGCCAACATGGCCGGCATGCGTGTGGTGGTTACCGCCTGTGACGCCCGCGGCAACGTCGATGTCGAGGACCTGCGCGCCAAAGCCATCGAACACCGCGAGCGCCTGGCCGCGATCATGATCACCTACCCATCGACCCACGGCGTGTTCGAAGAAGCGATCGGCGAAATCTGCGCGATCATTCACGACAACGGTGGCCAGGTGTACATCGACGGCGCCAACATGAACGCCATGGTCGGCCTGTGCGCGCCGGGCAAGTTCGGCGGCGACGTGTCGCACCTGAACCTGCACAAGACCTTCTGCATTCCGCACGGTGGCGGCGGCCCGGGGGTGGGCCCGATTGGCGTCAAGTCGCACCTGGCGCCGTTCCTGCCCGGCCATGCGCAGTTGCAAAACACCCAGGGTGCGGTGTGCGCCGCGCCGTTCGGCAGCGCCAGCATTCTGCCGATCACCTGGATGTACATCCGCATGATGGGCGGTGCCGGCCTCAAGCGTGCGTCGCAGATGGCAATCCTCAACGCCAACTACATCGCCCGCCGCCTGGAAGAGCACTATCCTGTCCTGTATAGCGGCGGCAATGGCCTGGTGGCACACGAATGCATCCTCGACCTGCGCCCACTGAAGGACACCAGCGGCATCAGCGTCGACGATGTGGCCAAGCGCCTGATCGACTTCGGCTTCCACGCCCCAACCATGTCCTTCCCGGTGGCCGGCACGCTGATGATCGAACCGACCGAAAGCGAGTCCAAGGAAGAACTGGACCGCTTCTGCAACGCCATGATCCAGATCCGTGCAGAAATCCGCGCGGTCGAGGACGGTAGCCTGGACAAAGACGACAACCCGCTGAAAAACGCCCCGCATACCGCGGCCGAGCTGGTTGGCGAATGGGCCCACGGTTACAGCCGCGAGCAGGCGGTGTACCCGCTGCCTGGCCTGGTGGAAGGCAAGTACTGGCCACCGGTCGGCCGCGTCGACAACGTATTCGGCGACCGTAACCTGGTGTGCGCCTGCCCGTCGATCGAGAGCTATCAGGACGCCTGATCCGGCTCGCTGGCTCCCACAAGGGCTCCACTGCCTGCAAGGGTTGTGCTGCACCTGTAAGAAGCCTGCTCTCACGGGAACGTCGTACCTGTGGGAGCTGGCTTGCCGGCGATCGAGTGCGCAGCACTCGCCTTTTCTTTCTGGAGGGAACGAGCAATGGCTTTGAGCGTCTTCGACCTGTTCAAGATCGGCATCGGCCCCTCCAGTTCCCACACCGTCGGCCCGATGCGCGCCGCTGCGCGGTTTGCCGAAGGGCTGCGCCGTGATGGCCTGCTGGCCAAAACGGCCAGCGTCAAGGCCGAGCTGTATGGCTCACTGGGTGCCACCGGCAAAGGCCACGGCAGTGACAAGGCCGTGTTGCTCGGCCTTGAAGGCGAACAGCCGGACACCCTCGATACCGACAGCATCCCCGCCCGCCTGCAGGCCATCCGCAGCAGTGGCAAGCTCAAGCTGCTGGGCGAGCACACCATTGCCTTCAATGAAAAGCAGCACCTGGCAATGATCCGCAAGCCACTGGACTACCACCCCAACGGCATGATCTTCCGCGCATTCGACAACGCCGGCCTGCAGATCCGCAGCCGCGAGTACTACTCGGTGGGCGGCGGCTTCGTGGTTGACGAAGCCGCCGCCGGCCACGACCGTATTGTCGAGGACAGCACCGCCCTGGCCTACCCGTTCACCACCGCCAAACAGCTGCTCGGCCACTGCACCACGCACGACCTGGCGGTCAGCCAGGTGATGCTGGCCAACGAGCAGGCCTGGCGCCCAGAGGCACAAACCCGCGCCGGGCTGCTGCGCATCTGGCAAGTGATGCAGGACTGCGTAGAAGCCGGCTGCCAGCATGAGGGCATTCTGCCGGGTGGGCTCAAGGTCAAGCGCCGGGCACCGGCACTGTACCGCCAGCTCAGCCGGCACCCGGAGGCCAGCCTGCGCGATGCCCTGTCGGTACTGGACTGGGTGAATCTGTATGCGCTGGCGGTGAATGAGGAAAACGCCTATGGCGGGCGGGTGGTCACCGCGCCCACCAATGGCGCCGCCGGTATCGTCCCCGCGGTACTGCACTACTACATGCGCTTCGTGCCCGGTGCCAGCGAAGACGGGGTGGTGCGTTTTCTGCTCACGGCTGCGGCCATCGGCATCTTGTACAAGGAAAACGCCTCGATCTCCGGGGCCGAGGTGGGCTGCCAGGGCGAAGTCGGGGTGGCCTGCTCGATGGCTGCCGGGGCGCTGTGCGAGGTGATGGGCGGCAGTGTGCAGCAAGTGGAGAACGCCGCCGAAATCGGCATGGAACATAACCTGGGGCTAACCTGCGACCCCATTGGCGGGCTGGTCCAGGTGCCCTGCATCGAGCGCAACGCCATGGGCTCGGTAAAGGCGATCAATGCGGTGCGCATGGCCTTGCGCGGCGACGGGCAGCACCACGTATCGCTCGACAAGGTCATCCGTACCATGCGCCAGACCGGCGCCGACATGAAAAGCAAATACAAAGAGACCGCCCGTGGCGGCCTGGCCGTCAACATCATCGAGTGTTGACCCACTAACGAAAGCAAGGAGTCACCGATGTCCGAAACACTGCTCAAGACCCCACTGCATGCCTTGCACCTGGAGCTGGGGGCGCGCATGGTGCCGTTCGCGGGCTATGACATGCCGGTGCAGTACCCGCTGGGCGTCCTCAAGGAGCACCTGCATACCCGTGAACAGGCCGGCCTGTTCGATGTGTCGCACATGGGCCAGATCATCCTGCACGGTGCCAACGCTGCCAAAGCCCTTGAAAGCCTGGTGCCGGTAGACATCATTGACCTGCCGGTGGGCATGCAGCGCTACGCCATGTTCACCGATGCCCAAGGCGGTATTCTTGACGACCTGATGGTTGCCAACCTGGGCGACGACAAGCTATTCCTGGTGGTCAACGCCGCCTGCAAGGCGCAGGACCTGGCTCACCTGCAAGCGCACATCGGGACCCACTGCGAGGTGCAGCCGCAGTTCGAAGCGCGTGCGCTGCTGGCCCTGCAGGGCCCGGCGGCAGCGCATGTACTCGCGCGGCTGGCGCCGGAAGTGGCCAACATGACCTTCATGCAGTTGCGGGAGGTAAAACTGCTGGGCGAAGACTGCTTCGTCAGCCGCTCGGGCTACACCGGCGAAGATGGCTACGAGATCTCGGTGCCGGCCGGCGCCGCCGAAGCCTTGGCCCGCCGCCTGCTGGCCGAACCGGAAGTACAGCCGATCGGGCTGGGTGCCCGTGATTCGCTGCGCCTGGAAGCCGGCCTGTGCCTGTATGGCCACGACATGAACAGCGAAACCACCCCAGTCGAGGCCAGTTTGCTGTGGGCGATTTCCAAGGTGCGCCGCGCCGACGGCCAGCGTGCGGGTGGGTTCCCGGGCGCCGAGGCCATCTTTATCCAGCAGCGCGACGGTGTGGCACGCAAACGCGTCGGCCTGTTGCCGCAAGAGCGCACGCCTGTACGCGAAGGCGCGGACATTGTCGACGCCAACGATAAACCGGTTGGCAAAGTGTCCAGCGGCGGTTTTGGCCCGACAGTTGGGGCGCCCGTTGCAATGGGTTATATCGATAGTGAACATGCGGCAATCGACACCGCGCTATTTGCCGTGGTGCGGGGCAAGAAGGTGGCCTTGAAAGTCAGCAAAATGCCATTCGTGGCGCAACGTTACTACCGTGGGTGAATGAGCTTTGTGAAGGTGGCGGGCAGGCGTGGCATATTCGTTTCCGAAACCTGCCCGGTAACTTTTGAACATGGCGCCAGGCCAGCCACCATGCCGTTTGCACGACGGTGATCGGTACGTGAAAAAAGGCCCGTTATTCCGCATGGCCGAGGGCTTGTTTTTCGCTCGGGAGTTGGCGTAGAGTCATTCCACTGTGTTTGCATGGGTCGCAATGGTTCGTGACCTGGGCCAGTAGCCGAGAGTTGCTACAACCCGTTCGACGTCTCTTACTTTCCTGCAACCCAGCCCAGTAATCTTTCGCTTACACAAAGTGCGAAAGTAACTGTCATCAAAATTTGAGCTCCATAGGAAATAAGACAATGGCTGAACGTCAGAACGGTACCGTCAAGTGGTTCAATGACGAAAAAGGTTACGGTTTCATCACCCCAGAAAGCGGTCCGGATCTGTTCGTGCACTTCCGCGCAATCGAAGGCAACGGCTTCAAGAGCCTGAAAGAAGGCCAAAAGGTCACTTTCGAGGCCGTGCAGGGCCAGAAAGGCATGCAAGCGGACAAAGTCCAGGTTGCAGGCTAAGCCGAACCCGACTGCAAAAGCCCCTGCCAAGTGCAGGGGCTTTTTTTTGCCCGTAGAATAGCGGCTTCATCTTCTGGAGCCGTTTTGCATGTCCAAGCCTTTGCTCACACCCCAGGGTGATTTTCCGCCGGTCGGCCTGGGCCGACGCCTGGCGGCGATGTTCTACGACTTCCTGTTGTGCACTGCACTGCTGATCGTGACCGCTGGGGCCTATAAGATGATCCAGATGGCGATCATTGGCGAAGCCCGCATGCGCGAGCTGACCGAGGCAGGCGCACTGGACGGCGACCCGTTGCTGTCCACGGTTCTGCTGTTCGCCTTGTTCGGCTTTTTCGCCAAGTTCTGGACCCACGGCGGGCAGACGCTGGGCATGCAGGTATGGGGCGTGCGGGTACAGAACGCAGACGGTTCGGCGATCAGCCTGTGGCAGGCACTGCTGCGCTTTGTGGTGTCGATCGCGTCGTGGTTGTGCCTGGGGCTGGGTTTCTTCTGGGCGCTGATCGACAAACGCAAGCGGGGCTGGCATGACATCTATTCCGAAAGCCAGCTGGTGCGTGTGCCGAAACAGAAGAAATAGAAAGGCCCGGCCCCAATGAAAAAGCCGACCTGAGGTTAATGCCAGTCAGTTAAGTAATTTGGGGCCGCTTTGCGACCCTTCGCGGGCACGCCCGCTCCCACAGGGGATCGCGCAGCGCCAAGCGTGTAGGAGCGGGCGTGCCCGCGAAGGGCTGCAAAGCAGCCCCAGTAACGCTTAACTCACAGGCATTAACCTGAGGTCAGCTTTTTCTCCAGCTCAAGCCATTACCCCGCCCGGCGCAGCAACCACACACCGGCCAGGGCACAGATGCCCGCCGGGATGACCACCGCCAGCAAGGGCGGGAAGCCGAACACCTGGCTCGAAGGGCCGAGCAGGTCCTGGCCGATGCGGAATACGAAGCCCACCAGCACGCCGGTGAACACCCGCTGGCCCAAGGTCACCGAGCGCAGCGGGCCGAAGATGAACGAAATGGCCATCAACACCAGTGCCGCAGTCACCATCGGCTGCAGGACCTTGGTCCAGAACGCCAGCCAGTAACGGGCGTTGTTCAGGCCCTGGTCGGACAGGTAGTGGATGTAGTCCCACAGGCCGGTGATCGACAGCGACTCCGGCGCCAGGATCACGGTGTTCAGCAGTTGCGGGGTCAGCGACACGTCCCAGCGCTCGGTGGGGGCCTTCACCACCTCGGTGTGGTCCCCGCGGAAGAAGGTTGTGTTGACGTCGCTGAGCAACCAGTGATCGTCGGTGTACTGGGCACGCCGGGCAAAGCTCGACGTCTGGATCTTGCGCTCGCTGTCGAAGCGGTAGCGGGTCACGCCCAGCAACAGGCCATTGGGCTGCACGGCGTTGATGTGCACGAACTCTTCGCCCTGGCGATGCCACATGCCACGCTTGGAGCTCTGCGCCTCGCCCCCACCCTGGGCCAGCGAGCGGTCAGCCTGGGCCTTGTTCTCGGTGACCGGCGCCACGTATTCGCCAATCAGCAGGCCGACCAGCATCAGCACCAGCATGGGCTTCATCACCGCCCAGACAATACGCCCGATGGACACACCGGCCGCACGCATGATGGTCAGTTCGCTGCTGCTGGCCAGGCTACCCAGGCCAATCAGGCAACCGATCAGCGCAGCCATGGGCAGCATCTCATAGAGCCGCCGCGGCGCCGTTAGCAAGACGTAGTAACCAGCCTGCATCACCGTATAGGTGTCGCTCAGGTCGCCCATCTCATCGATGAACGCGAACAACGAGGCCAGGCCGAGGATGATCCCCAGCACCGCCAGGATGGCCAGCAGCACGCTCTGGCCGATGTAGCGGTCGAGTTTAGCCATGGGCCACCTCCGCACGGCGGGCGGCACGCTTGAGGCGCAATGGCTCCCAGTACATCAGGCCAAGGCCGATGAGCAGGAACAGCCCGTGGACCCACCACATGCCCAGGGCAATCGGCAACTTGCCCTTCTCCAGGGCGCCACGTACGGAAATCAGCATTGTCAGGTAGGCCATGTACAGAAGAATTGCCGGCAGCAACTTGAGGAAGCGGCCCTGGCGCGGGTTGACCCGCGACAGCGGCACCGCCAGCAGGGTCACCACGAAGACCAGGATCGGCAACGACAGCCGCCATTGCAGTTCGGCGCGTTCGCGCAGGTCGGTCTTGCCGAACAGGTCGAGGGTCGGAATGGCCTCGCGCTCGGTCACTTCCTCGGCCACTTCCGGCTTGGGCAGCAACACGCCATAGGTGTCGTACTTGATGGCCCGGTAGTCGGCCTGGCCGGGGTTACCGTCGTAGCGGTAGCCGTTTTCCAGCACCAGGTAACGGTTGCCATCGGCCTGGATCTCCTGGTGGCCCTTTTCCGCCACCAGCACTGACGGCGCACGGTCCTTGGTCTTGTCCTGATTGAAGCGTTTCTCGGAGATGAACACGCCACCGAGCTTGACGCGGTCGTCCGACAGTTGCTCGGTGTAGGTGACCCGCGAGCCGTCACGCAGCATCTGGAAACGGCCTGGCACCAAGGTGTCGAACTCGGTCAGGGTGTCCTGCTGGGCGATGATCTGCTGCACCTGGGCCACGCCCAGTGGCGCCAGGCTCAGGCTCAACCAGGCCACCAGCAGCGCCACCAGTGCGGCCGGCGCCATGGTCATGCCCAGCAGGCGCTGCTGGCTCATGCCAGTGGCCGAGAGCACGGTCATTTCGCTTTCCAGGTACAGGCGCCCGTACGCCAGCAGAATGCCGAGGAACAGCCCCAGGGGCAGGATCAGCTGCAGGAAACCCGGCAGGCGGAAACCCATGATCAGGAACAATACGCCAGGGTCGAGCACGCCCTGGGCGGCCTGGGCCAGGTACTTGATGAAGCGCCCACTCATGATGATCACCAGCAGCACGGCGCTGACGGCGCTCAAGGTCACCAGGACCTCGCGGGACAGATAACGAAAGACGATCAAACCAGACACTCCTGGGTTGTCAGGGCGGACTGCCATGCAATGGCGCCAAACAATGACTTAGTACATCCAAGACCAATGCCGGTTCGCCAAAGGCGAACCTCCATGTAAAGTGCGCGCATTATCCTGTGATTGGCTGCGCCTGTCACTTGGCGGCGCGTGAAGGCGCATAACGGGGTTGTCAGCACGCGGGTGGCAGGCTCAAACTGGCAGCTTTTCCGCTGGCGCGCGACGGCGCGGCCAGGCCCGTCCAGAGCGCTGCAATGTACAGCGCCATTTGTATCGATCATTCGGGGACCCTGACATGGAACTGGTTGTAAAAAGCGTAGCTGCTGCATCGGTAAAAACCGCCACCCTGGTCATTGCAGTCGGTGAAAATCGCAAACTTGGCGCGGTGGCCAAGGCCGTCGACCAGGCCACCGAGGGTGCCATCAGCGCGGTACTCAAGCGCGGTGACCTGGCCGGCAAACCGGGCCAGACCTTGCTGCTGCACAACCTCCCGGGGCTCAAGGCCGAACGTGTCCTGCTGGTTGGCAGCGGCAAGGACGAAGCCCTGGGCGACCGCGCCTGGCGCAAGCTGGTCGCCAGCGTCGCCGGCGTGCTCAAGGGGCTCAATGGCGCCGATGCCGTGCTGGCCCTGGACGATATTGCCGTCAGCAACCGCGATGCCCATTACGGCAAGTACCGCCTGCTGGCCGAAACCCTGCAGGACGGCGAATACGTGTTCGACCGCTTCAAGAGCCAGAAGGTCGAGCCGCGGGCACTGAAAAAAGTCACCCTGCTGGCAGACAAGGCCGGCCAGGCCGACGTCGAGCGCGCGGTGAAGCACGCCAGCGCCATCGCCACCGGCATGGCGTTCACCCGCGACCTGGGCAACCTGCCACCGAACCTGTGCCACCCGAGCTTCCTTGCCGAGCAGGCCAAGGACCTGGGCAAGGCGCACAAGGGACTGAAGGTCGAAGTGCTCGACGAGAAAAAGATCAAGGACCTGGGCATGGGCGCCTTCTACGCCGTGGGCCAGGGCAGCGACCAGCCGCCACGCCTGATCGTGCTCAACTACCAGGGCGGCAAGAAGGCCGACAAGCCCTTCGTGCTGGTAGGTAAAGGCATCACCTTCGACACCGGCGGCATCAGCCTGAAACCCGGCGCCGGCATGGACGAAATGAAGTACGACATGTGCGGCGCCGCCAGCGTCATGGGCACCCTGCGTGCAGTGCTGGAGCTGCAACTGCCCATCAACCTGGTCTGCCTGCTGGCCTGTGCCGAGAACATGCCAAGTGGCGGCGCCACCCGCCCGGGTGACATCGTGACCACCATGAGCGGCCAGACCGTGGAAATCCTCAACACCGACGCCGAAGGCCGCCTGGTGCTGTGCGATACCCTGACCTACGCCGAGCGTTTCAAGCCACAGGCGGTGATCGACGTCGCCACCCTGACAGGCGCCTGCATCGTCGCCTTGGGCAGCCACACCTCCGGCCTGATGGGCAACAATGACGACCTGGTCGGGCAATTGCTCGACGCGGGCAAGCGGGCAGACGACCGCGCCTGGCAACTGCCGCTGTTCGACGAGTACCAGGAACAACTGGATAGCCCGTTCGCCGACATGGGCAACATCGGCGGGCCGAAGGCCGGCACCATCACCGCAGGCTGCTTCCTGTCGCGTTTCGCCAAGGCCTACAACTGGGCGCACATGGACATCGCCGGTACGGCGTGGGTCAGCGGCGGCAAGGACAAGGGCGCCACGGGTCGCCCGGTGCCACTGCTGACCCAGTACCTGCTGGACCGCGCGGGCGCCTGAGGCCGTGACGCCGGTGGTGCTGGCGCGCCACCGGCCGGCCATACCGACCATGAGCAAAGTCGACTTCTATATCCTGCCCACCGACTCGCTGTCGGCGCGGCTCGATTTCGCCTGCAAGCTGTGTGAAAAGGCCTGGCGCCTTGGCCACCGGGTCTACCTGCATTGCCAGGATGCCGAGCAACGCGACGAACTGGACCTGCGCCTATGGCGCTTCAAGGGCGAAGCTTTCGTGCCCCACGACCTGGCCGAGGTGCATGCCGATGCCGGCGTGGCCCTGGGCCTTGCGGAACACGCCGGTGACCACCACGGCCTGCTGATCAACCTGGGCGCTAGCGTGCCGGGCTTTGTTGGCCAGTTCGAGCGGGTGGCGGAAATCGTCGTCGAGGCGCCCGACATTCGCCAATCGGCGCGAGAGCGATTCCGTTTCTACCGTGAACAGGGCTATGCTCTGCAAGACCACCGCTTACAGCGACTTTGACGACGATGGACAAGCACTCCCCCCTGCCCGACTCCGCTCACCTGCTCGACGACCTTGAGTCGATCCGTCAGTTGCTCGGCGACGCCGACCTGCAACCACCCCTGCTGACCGAAACCGTCGAGCAACTGCCGTTGTTGCCGGACGCGCCGGTTACCGAAGCGGCTGCGCCCGAGGAAGACCCGCAGACGCGCCGCCAGGACACCCTGCTACACCTCGAGAGTGAGCTGCGCGCCGCGGCGCAGATGATCATGCAGGACGTGATCAACGACTTTACCCCGCATATCGAGAACGAAATCAAGCGCCGGCTGGATGCGCGCATCGAGCGGTTGATCAAGCGTTCCGAGTAAACCCGCACATCGGTGTCGCCTGCTTCGCGGGCATGCCCGCTCCCACAGGCACCTCACGGCCCTCGAAGCCTGTGGCGGGCTTGTGGCAGCGGGCAACACAGTTCCGACAGTTGTCAGCAGCTTGTCGCCTGCGGCCCCCAGCTTGGTTATACTTCCCGGCTTTCCCGAATAAATGCACAGGGTCCCGCCGCGCATGGATAAGACCTACCAGCCGCACGCCATCGAAACTTCCTGGTACAACACCTGGGAGTCCGAGAACTATTTCGCTCCACAAGGTGCAGGCGAGTCCTACACCATCATGATCCCGCCGCCGAACGTCACCGGCAGCCTGCACATGGGCCACGGTTTCAACAACGCGATCATGGATGCCCTGATCCGTTTCCGCCGCATGCAAGGCCGCGACACCCTGTGGCAGCCAGGCACCGACCACGCCGGTATCGCCACCCAGATGCTGGTCGAGCGCCAACTCGAGGCCAAGGGCCAGAACCGGCATGATCTGGGCCGCGAGAAGTTCCTGGAGAAGGTCTGGGAATGGAAGGATCAGTCCGGCGGCAATATCAGCCGGCAAATCCGCCGCCTGGGCTCGTCGGTCGACTGGAGCCGCGAGCGCTTCACCATGGACGACGGCCTGTCCGAAGCGGTCAAGGAAGCCTTCGTGCGCCTGCACGAAGATGGCCTGATCTACCGCGGCAAGCGCCTGGTCAACTGGGACACCAAGCTGCACACGGCCATCTCCGACCTCGAAGTGGAAAACCACGACGAAAAAGGCCACCTGTGGAACCTGCGCTACCCGCTGGCCGATGGCGCCAAGACCGCCGAAGGCGAGGGTTACCTGGTGGTTGCCACTACCCGCCCGGAAACCCTGCTGGGCGACGCCGCCGTGGCGGTCAACCCGAATGACGAACGCTACCAGGCACTGATCGGCAAGTACGTCGAGCTGCCGCTGGTGGGCCGTCGCATTCCGATCATCGCCGACGACTACTGCGACCCTGCGTTCGGCACCGGCTGCGTGAAGATCACCCCGGCCCACGACTTCAACGACTATGAAGTCGGCAAGCGGCATAACCTGCCACTGCTGAACATCTTCGACAAGAATGCCGTCGTGCTGGCCAACGCCCAGGCCTTCAACCTCGACGGCAGCGTCAACGAGCAGGTCGACACCCAACTGCCAGCGCAGTACGCCAACCTCGACCGCTTCGTGGCCCGCAAACAGATCGTGGCCGACCTGGACGCCCAGGGCCTGCTGGTCAGCATCGACGACCACGCCCTGAAAGTGCCGAAAGGCGACCGTTCCGGTACCGTGATCGAACCCTGGCTGACCGACCAGTGGTACGTTTCCACCAAGCCGCTGGCAGAGCCTGCCATTGCTGCCGTGGAAGACGGCCGCATCCAGTTCGTGCCCAAACAGTATGAGAACATGTACTTCTCGTGGATGCGCGACATCCAGGACTGGTGCATCAGCCGCCAGCTGTGGTGGGGCCACCGCATTCCGGCGTGGTACGACGAGGCCGGCCAGGTCTACGTTGGCCGCAACGAGCAGGAAGTGCGCGCCAAGCACCAACTGGGCGCCGATGTGGTGTTGCGCCAGGACGACGACGTGCTCGATACCTGGTTCAGTTCGGGCCTGTGGACCTTCTCTACCCTGGGCTGGCCGGAGCAGACCGAATTCCTCAAGAAGTTCCACTCCACCGACGTGCTGGTGACGGGCTTCGACATCATCTTCTTCTGGGTTGCGCGCATGATCATGCTGACCATGCACCTGATCAAGAACGAGGACGGCACCCCGCAGGTTCCATTCAAGACCGTGTACGTGCACGGCCTGGTGCGTGATGGCCAGGGCCAGAAGATGTCCAAGTCCAAGGGCAACGTGCTGGACCCACTGGACATCGTCGACGGCATCACCCTCGACGCCCTGCTGGAAAAACGCACCAGCGGCATGATGCAGCCCAAGCTGGCCGAGAAAATCGCCAAGCAGACCAAGGCCGAGTTCCCCGAAGGCATCGCCAGCTACGGCACCGACGCCTTGCGCTTCACCTTCTGCTCGCTGGCGTCCACTGGCCGCGACATCAAGTTCGACATGGGCCGCGTCGAGGGCTATCGCAACTTCTGCAACAAGATCTGGAACGCTGCCCGCTACGTGCTGGACAAGGGCGAAGATTGTGGCCAGAACGGCGAGGCCTATGAGCTGTCGCTGGCTGACCGCTGGATCATCTCGCAGCTGCAGCGCACCGAAGCCGAGGTGACCCGCCAGCTGGAGCAGTTCCGCTTCGACCTGGCCAGCCAGGCGCTGTACGAGTTCATCTGGAACCAGTACTGCGACTGGTACCTGGAGCTGTCCAAGCCTGTGCTGTGGGACGAAAATGCCCCGGTCGAGCGCGCCCGCGGCACCCGCCGCACCCTGGTGCGCGTGCTGGAAGTGGCGCTGCGCCTGGCACACCCATTCATGCCGTTCATCACCGAGGAAATCTGGCAGCGTATCGCACCGCTGGCCGGTATCGAAGGCAAGACCATCATGCTGCAGCCATGGCCGGTGGCCAATGAAAGCCGCATCGATGCTGCCGCCGAAGGTGATATCGAATGGCTGAAAGAGCTGATGGTGGGCCTGCGCAACATCCGCGCCGAAATGAACATTGGCCCGGGCAAGCCGCTGCCCCTGTTCCTGAAGAACGCCAACGCCGACGACCAGCGCCGCCTGCAAGAGAACGAAGCCTTGCTGAAGAAGCTGGCCAAGGTCGAATCGTTCACCGTGCTGAGCGATGCCGAAGAGGCACCGCTGTCGGCTACTGCGCTGGTGGGTGACCTGCAAGTGCTGGTGCCGATGGCCGGGCTGATCGACAAGGATGCCGAGCTGGCACGCCTGAACAAGGAAATTCAGCGCCTGCAAGGCGAAGTGGCACGCGTGGGTGGCAAGCTGTCCAACGCTGCCTTCGTCGACAAGGCCCCGCCTGCAGTGATCGAGAAGGAGCGCGCCAAGCTGGCCGAGTCCGAACAGGCCCTGGCCAACTTCACCGAGCAGCACGCGCGCATTGCAGCGCTGTGACAACCTGATAGACCGCTGGGGCCGCTGTGCGGCCCTATCGCGACACAAGGCCGCTCCTACAGGACGGTGCCGGTTTCACAGGCGCCGCTATCCTTTAGGAGCGGCCTTGTGTCGCGATAGGGCTGCAGAGCAGCCCCAAGGCCTGCAACACCGGACCCCACCATGACCGACAAACCCACCCTGCACCCGCGCAACCGGCACCAGGGTCGCTACGACTTCCCCAGCCTGATCAAGGCCCACCCTGACCTGGCCCGCTTCACCATCACCAACCCCCACGGCAAACCCAGCATCGACTTCGCCAACCCCGAAGCCGTAAGGGTATTCAACCGTGCTCTGCTCAAGGCCCAATACGGCATCCAGCACTGGGATATCCCCGCCGACTACCTGTGCCCGCCCATTCCCGGCCGCGCCGACTACATCCACGTAGCCGCGGATTTGCTGGCCACGGACAACGCGGGGGAAATTCCCAAAGGCGCCCAGGTACGCGCGCTGGACATCGGCGTGGGTGCCAACTGCATTTACCCGCTGCTGGGCCACAGCGACTACCGCTGGCGCTTTCTCGGTTCGGATATCGACCCGGTAGCCCTGGCCTCGGCCAAGGCCATCGTCCAGGCCAACGGCCTGGGCAAAGCCATTGCCCTGCGCCAGCAGGCGAACCGGGGCCATATCCTCAGCGGTCTGTTGCAGCCAGAGGAGCGTTTCGACCTGACCCTGTGCAACCCACCCTTCCACGCCTCCCGCGACGAAGCCACCCGCGGTAGCCAACGCAAGTGGAAAAACCTGGGCAAGCAGGACCCCAAACGCAAGCTTCCGGTGCTCAACTTTGGTGGCCAGAACAATGAACTGTGGTGCGAGGGCGGCGAAATCCGCTTTGTCACCCAACTGGTGAGCGAAAGCGTGCAGTACGCCGGGAGCGTATTGTGGTTCACCAGCCTGGTGTCAAAGGCCAGCAACCTGCCGGGTATAGAAGCGGCACTGAAGAAGGCCGGCGCCAAGGCCGTACGTGTCGTCGAAATGGGCCAGGGCCAGAAGCAGAGCCGCATGGTTGCCTGGAGCTTCCACGATGAAGCGGCACGCCAGCGCTGGTACGCCCAGGGCCGATCACAGGCATGAAAAAACCGCGCCCGGGCAAGCCGGGCGCGGTTTCGTCAAAGCAGCAACAATTACTTGTTGATAGCGTCGGTCAGCACTTTGGCTGGCACGAACTTGACGACTTTCTTGGCAGCGATTTCGATGGCAGCGCCAGTCGAAGGGTTGCGGCCAGTGCGGGCAGGACGCTCCGAGACTTTCAGCTTGCCGATGCCTGGCAGGGTGATTTCAGCGCCGTTTTCCAGCTGGTCAGCAACGATCTGGCCCAGTTGCTCCAGTGCGTTCTTGGCGGTGGCTTTCGGCGCGGCGATCGACTCGGCGATGTCGGCAATCAGTTGGTCTTTGGTCAATGCCATGGTGGTGTTCCTTCCCTATCAAATTCGATGGTTATGCAGCGAACGACGACGTTATCGGGCCAGCCCCTTGTAGTTGGAGGGCCGCGCCAATTGGGTATGTAGATACCCAAATCGGCGTTTGGTTCGACACGACGGCAGCGCGCTGCCAGCAATGCGCCACAGGTGGGCACAAGACCGCGCAAAGCTACCACAGGAGTGGATAAATATCCGCTGCGCACTTCGATTAAATGCAGGTTTTTCAGGGGTTTTGGCTTAAAACGTACAAAAATGAACAAAAAACGAACAACCGGCATTTCGGCCAACATCCGGCCACTGCACCACTGGGTGTCTGGGTTAAACTTGGCGACTTTTGCAGCTCGCCGAGAATTTCATGCCTATCCGTCATTGCATCGTTCACCTGATCGACAAGAAGCCTGATGGCAGCCCCGCCGTACTGCATGCCCGCGACAGCGAATTGGCGGCTTCCGACGCCATCGAAAACCTGCTGGCAGACCTGAACGACAGCTACAACGCCAAACAAGGCAAGGCCTGGGGCTTCTTCCACAGCGAGTCGGGGGCCTACCCGCTCAGCGGCTGGCTGAAGCAGTACCTGGAAGGGGAAACGGGGTTCACCGCCTTCAGCCGCCTGGCCGTGGAGCACCTGCAGAAGCTGATGGAAGAGTCCAACCTGTCCACCGGCGGTCACGTGCTGTTTGCCCATTACCAACAGGGCATGACCGAATACCTGGCAATCGCCCTGCTGCACCACAGTGAAGGCGTGGCGGTGAATGCTGAACTCGACGTAACCCCATCTCGTCATCTTGACCTTGGCCAGTTGCACCTGGCGGCGCGCATCAACCTGTCCGAGTGGAAGAACAACCAGAACTCCAAGCAGTACATCTCGTTCATCAAGGGCAAGAACGGCAAGAAGGTCTCGGACTATTTCCGCGATTTCATCGGCTGCCAGGAAGGTGTCGACGGCCCGGGTGAAACCCGCACCCTGCTCAAGGCCTTCAGCGACTTCGTCGAGAGCGAAGACTTGCCGGAAGCCTCCGCCCGCGAAAAGACCCAGACGCTGGTCGAGTACGCCACTACCCAGACCAAACTGGGCGAGCCGGTGACGCTGGAAGAGCTGTCCAGCCTGATCGACGAAGACCGGCCCAAGGCGTTCTACGACCATATCCGCAACAAGGACTACGGCTTGTCGCCGGAGATTCCGGCGGATAAACGCACCCTCAACCAGTTCCGTCGCTTCACCGGGCGTGCCGAAGGGCTGTCGATCAGCTTCGAGGCGCACCTGCTGGGCGACAAGGTGGAGTATGACGAGGCCGCCGGCACCCTGATCATCAAGGGGCTGCCGACCACCCTGGTGGACCAGCTGAAGCGACGCAAGGACTGACGGCTCATGGGCCGCGCGACCCGCTCCTGCACGCCTCGCGACCTCTTGTAGGAGCGGCCTTGCGTCGCGATGGGCCGCAAAAGCGGCCCCGGCATCCTCAAGCCGAACCCATCAGGTAAGCCGCCACCAGCGCCTCTTTCGCCGACTTGCGCAGCCGTTTCACCAACCGCTCCTGGCGCAACGCCTCGCCCTTGTCCGGCCACTGTTCGACATACACCAGCGCCTGTGCCGGGCTGGTCTTGAAGTACCGTGCCCCCTGCCCTTTCTGATGGGCCAGAAAACGCCGCTGCGGGTCATCGCTGACCCCGCAATACAACGAACCGTTGGCCGCCCTGACCAGGTATACATACCAAGGCTTGCCAACGCCTGCGGGGGCAGCTTCACACACCTTGGGCCTGCTGGAATGCGCGCAAACCCTTGAAGGCCTGTGCGCGAACCTTGTTCTGCAGCAGCGGCGACCACCCCAGCAATACCCCTGGCATGCCCAACGCCTGTCGCGACCAGCGCCACAGGTCGAACGTATCGTCGTGCTGGCAGATCAAGCCATCGCGGATGATGAAACGTGCCTGGATATCATTGACCACCACGCGGCCCGTCTGGCTGAACAGGTAGGTCGCCACCCAGTGTGCGGCACCGCTGCGCTCGTCGGCCCGTACGCTGTCGAAGGTCAGGGTGAAGTCTTTGGCGCGCGTGGTCAGCATGCGCCACATGTCGCCCGCATCCTTGCCACGCAGCGTGCCGAAAACCGGGTCGCTGAAAACGATATCGTCGCTGTAGCAGGCGATCATTGCCTCGGCGTCCAGGCGCTGGAAAGCCTGGTAGAAGCGCGTAATCAAATCGCGGTGGGCGTCACTCATGGGGGCTGGTCCATCCTGGGGTCGAAAGCAGCACGATAATCTGACCCGGTTGCTTATGCCAGCTTCCGCCGCAGCATCTACAGCGCCTGTGAGACCGAGCGCCGCGCGGGCGGCGCTCGATCTCACAGGCGCTGCATATCTTCTGACAAACACCTGTCAGCCCTGATGCGATCCCTGTGGGAGCTGGCTTGCCGGCGACAGGGCCGGTGCTGCCCAGCACAGATTCAGACCTTTTCGCTGGTCACCTGCACATGCAAAGCCCGCCCGGCCCCCAACCCGAAGACGATGGCGCCGACCCCAAGCACAGCGAAGATCCAGCCCACGGCCGCCCAGCCGCCCGTCAGATCATGCACCAACCCCACCGCGAACGGCCCCATCGACGCCAGGGTATAACCCACGCCTTGGGCCATGCTCGACAGGTTGGCCGCCACGTGGGCATCCTTCGAGCGCAACACGATCAAGGTCAGCGCCAGGGCAAAGGTACCGCCCTGCCCCAGGCCCAGCACCACGGCCCAGCCCCACAGCCCTGAAAGCGGGGCATACAGGCAACCGAACAGGCCCGCCAGAGTGGTCAGCATGACCACCACGATTGCCAGCCGCTGGTCCTTGCCGCGAGTGGCCAGCCACGGCGCGCTCAGCGAACTCAGTAACTGCACGATGACCGACCCGGAAAGTACCAGGCCGGCCTGGGTCGGGCTCAGGCCACGACCGATCAGGATCGACGGCAGCCAGCCAAACACGATGTAGGCCAGCGACGACTGCAGGCCCATGTACAGGGTCACTTGCCAGGCCAAGGGATCACGCCAGAGGCCACGTACGCGGTATGCCACCGTGTGCAGGCCATGCCCCTGGCGGGCTTGTGGCAGCCAAACCAGCATGGCCAGCAGCGCCGGGAGCATCCAGAAGCCCAGGCCCAACGCCCAGCTGCCACCGAAATGGCTGGCCAAGGGTACGGTAGCACCCGCCGCCATGGCCGCGCCCAGGCACAAGGCCATGGTATACACCCCGGTCAGCGTCCCTGCGTGCTGGGGGAAGTCGCGCTTGACGATACCGGGCAACAACACCCCGATGATGCCGATGCTGGCGCCAGCCATCAGGCTGCCCAGAAACACCCCCGCCACGCCCAAACTGCTGCGCACGACGATGCCCAAAGCCAGGGTGAGCAGAATGCCGACGATCACCCGCTCACTGCCAAAGCGCCGTGCCAGCATCGGTGCCAGCGGCGCAAACAGCCCAAGGCACAACACCGGCAAGGTGGTCAGCAAGCCGGCTTGCGAAGCGTTCAGCCCCAGGCCTTCGGACACCTGGCCCAGCACGGGCGCCATGCTCGACAGCGCCGGGCGTAGGTTCAGCGCCACCAGCACCAGGCCGAGCAACAGCAGCCACGGCCGACGCAATTGCACCGGCTGCTGCTGGACTTGCTCGTCGTCGGCCTCGGCGTCGATCAGCAGTTCATCGAGATCACGCGCGTGCGGTGGGGTGTTGCGAGGTAGGGGTTCAGCCATGGCGTTCTCGGGGTCAGGATTCGATGAGGGTACGGCTCAGGCGCTTGGCCCGGTCCGCATCACGCTGTTCGATGGCGTCGAGGATCTGCCCATGCAGATCGAACGTAGCCTGGCAGCGCGGCACGGTCGCCATGCTGTGCTGCAGCGCCGCCGCGACCACGCCGGAAAAATAGCGGTAAAGCTCGCTGAGTGCGGGGTTGTGGGCGGCATCGACCAGCCGCTGGTGAAACACCAGGTCGCACCTTATGTAGTGATCGACATCACCATGAAAATGCCCGGCGCTGCCGGCCAGCGCTTCGCGCAGCCCCTGCAGGTCTGCATCGGTGCGCCGCAGCGCGGCCAGGCCAATCGCCTCCGCCTCGAGAATGTGGCGGGTTTCACGGGCCTGCTCGGCGGTACAGCGGGCCATGGCCTGCATCGCCAGCAACGGGTCCTGTGCGGTACGCAGGTAGCTGCCGTCGCCTTGGCGCACTTCGACCAGGCCGCTGAAGGCCAGCACGCGCATGGCTTCGCGCACGGTGTTACGGCTGATGCCCAGTTGCAGGGCCAGTTCCGGCTCGGTCGGCAGGCGTTCGCCGATCTGCCAATCGCCCTGGGCGATGCGCTCACGCAGTTGCTCAACGGCCTGCTCGACCAGGGAGCGTTTGATCAATAACGACATCGATACATCCAGTCATCGGACGAATAAAGGCTAACCATAAGCGCTGAATCAACAGGCTGCAACGCTTCACACGATTGTTTTTAAGTAGAGGCGGGGCGCCGCACGGGCGGCGCTCGGTGTTACAGGTGCTAAAACTGCTGCGCCCAAGGCGCGCTCAGTTCAAGGCATCCAGCAGTGCCTGGTTCATCTCCGGCGTGCCAATGGTGATCCGCAGGAACTGGGCGATACGCGCCTGCTTGAAGTGGCGCACGATGACACCCTGCTCGCGCAAGCGCGCTGCCAACTCGGCGGCATCCTGTTGCGGGTGGCGCGCGAAGATGAAGTTGGCCGCCGACGGCAGCACTTCGAAGCCCTTGGCCTGTAAGTGGCCAACCAACGCCTCGCGGCTGTCGATCACCTTGCGGCAGGTTTGCTCGAAGTACTCACGGTCCTCGAAAGCTGCGGCGGCGCCAACAATGGCCGCGCGGTCCAGCGGGTAGGAGTTGAAGCTGTTCTTGATGCGCTCCAAGGCCTCGATCAGGTCCGGGTGCCCCACGGCCAAGCCAACACGCAGACCCGCCAGCGAGCGCGATTTGGACAAGGTCTGGGTCACCAGCAGGTTGTCGTAGCGGTCGACCAGGCTGATGGCGGTTTCGCCGCCGAAGTCGATGTACGCTTCATCCACCACCACCACCGAGTCACGGTTGGCCTGCAGCAGTTGCTCTACCGCCTGCAGTGGCATCAGGCAACCCGTAGGCGCGTTGGGGTTGGGGAAAATGATCCCGGCATTGGGCTTGTTGTAGTCCTCGATACGGATCTGGAACTGCTCGTCCAGGGCCACCTGCTCGAACGCGATGCCGTAGAGGCCACAGTACACCGGGTAGAAGCTGTAGCTGATATCGGGGAACAACAAGGGTGCATCGTGCTGGAACAGGCCGTGGAAGATGTGCGCCAGCACCTCGTCCGAACCATTGCCGACAAACACTTGCGCCGGGGTAACGCCGTAATACTCGGCCACTGCCTGCTTCAGGCGGTCACCGTTAGGATCGGGGTACAGGCGCAGGTTGTCGCTCAGCTCCGCGCGCATGGCTTCCAGCGCCCTGGGCGACGGGCCGTAGGGGTTCTCGTTGGTGTTCAACTTGACCAGCCGCGCCAGCTTGGGCTGCTCGCCCGGCACGTAAGGCACCAGGTCCTTGACGAAGGGGCTCCAGAATCGACTCATGTTCAGTTCCCCTTCTGTTGGGTGCGGATGCGGTATTCAGCGCTTCGGGCGTGCGCGGTCAGCGATTCGCCACGGGCCAGCACGGAGGCAGTCTGGCCCAGTTCGGACGCGCCTTGCTCGGAGCAGAAGATGATCGACGACCGCTTCTGGAAGTCGTACACACCCAACGGCGACGAGAAGCGTGCAGTGCCGGAGGTTGGCAACACGTGGTTGGGGCCAGCGCAGTAATCACCCAGTGCCTCGCTGGTGTGGCGGCCCATGAAGATCGCCCCGGCGTGGCGAATGTGCGGCAGCCAGGTCTGCGGGTCGGCAACCGACAGCTCCAGGTGCTCGGGGGCAATGCGGTTGGCCACGTCCATGGCCTGCTGCATGTCTTTTACCTGGATCAGTGCACCACGGCCGTTGACCGACTTCTGGATGATTTGCGCACGCTCCATGGTCGGCAGCAGCTTGTCGATACTGGCAGCGACACGGTCGAGGAAGGCGGCATCCGGGCTGACCAGAATGGCCTGTGCGTCTTCGTCGTGTTCAGCCTGGGAGAACAGGTCCATGGCGATCCAGTCCGGGTCGGTTTGGCCATCGCATACCACCAGGATTTCCGAAGGCCCGGCGATCATGTCGATGCCCACCTGGCCAAATACATGGCGCTTGGCAGTGGCGACGTAGATGTTGCCCGGGCCGACGATCTTGTCGACCTGTGGCACGCTTTCGGTGCCATAGGCCAGTGCCGCGACCGCCTGGGCGCCACCGACGGTGAATACGCGGTCGACACCGGCGATGCAGGCAGCGGCCAGCACCAGCTCGTTGACCTCACCACGCGGGGTCGGCACCACCATCACCACTTCGGCCACGCCGGCCACCTTGGCCGGGATGGCGTTCATCAGCACCGACGACGGGTACGAGGCCTTGCCGCCGGGCACATACAGGCCGGCCCGATCCAGCGGGGTAACCTTCTGCCCCAGTACGGTGCCGTCGGCTTCGGTGTACTGCCAGGAATCCTGCTTCTGCCGCTCATGGTAGATGCGCACACGGTCGGCGGCCTTCTCCAGGGCCTGGCGCTGTACGGGGGTGATGCGGGTCAGCGCCAGCTCCAGGCGCTCGCGATTGAGGATCAGGTCATCGATCGATGTGGCCTCAACACCATCGAAACGCTGGGTGAACTCTACCAGCGCCGCGTCGCCACGCTCGCGCACGGCCTTGATGATGTCCAGCACGCGCTGGTTGACCGCGTCATCGGACACACTTTCCCAGCTCAGCAGATGATCCAGATGTCGAGCGAAATCCGGATCAGCAGCGTTGAGACGGGCAATTGCAGTGGACACGGTCATGGCGAGGGCCTCGATGATTAGCGAATGCTCAGGCGCCCTAGGCTACCAGTCCATCCGCGCGGGCACCCGAGAAAAGTGGCTATGACGCGGATAGATGGGCGCGGCAACAACGGCCGCGCGCAATCGGTAGGGAATTAACCGCGGTGTCGCGATTCGACCGCCGCGCGCAGCGTGTCGATAAGGCTCTGGATGCGGGCGTGCTGCATCTTCATGGAAGCCTTGTTGACCACCAGGCGCGAGCTGATCGTGGCGATCATTTCCTGGGGTTCCAGGCCATTGGCCCGCAGGGTGTTGCCGGTGTCTACCACGTCGATGATCTTGTCGGCGAGGTTGATCAGCGGTGCCAGCTCCATCGAGCCGTACAGCTTGATGATGTCGACCTGGCGGCCCTGTTCGGCGTAGTAACGCTTGGCGACGTTGACGAACTTGGTGGCCACGCGCAGGCGGCCCTTGGGCTCAGGGGCGCCGACCACGCCTGCGGTCATCAGTTTGCAGCGGGCAATCTGCAGGTCCAGTGGCTCGTACAGGCCCTGGCCGCCGTACTCCATCAGCACGTCCTTGCCGGCCACACCCAGGTCGGCAGCACCATGCTCGACATAGGTCGGCACGTCGGTAGCACGCACGATCAGCAGGCGTACGTCGTCCTGCGTGGTAGGGATGATCAGTTTGCGGCTCTTGTCCGGGTTCTCGGTCGGCACGATGCCGGCCTCGGCCAGCAACGGCAAGGTATCGTCGAGAATACGGCCTTTGGAAAGCGCGATGGTCAACATTGGAACGTCGGTCCTTAAGCGGCTACTGCTGGCCAGGTCATGGACCTGGCCGCTTTCAATTCGAATGGTGCGTCCTTGCACCAGAGGGCGATCAGCCCGGTACGCGGCGGATTTTCGCGCCGAGCATCTGCAGTTTTTCTTCGATGCACTCGTAGCCACGGTCAATGTGGTAGATGCGGTCGATCAGCGTGTCACCTTCGGCCACCAGCGCCGAGAGCACCAGGCTGGCCGAAGCGCGCAGGTCGGTGGCCATGACCGGGGCGCCTTTGAGGGCCGGTACACCGGTGACGATCGCGGTGTTGCCTTCGACCTGGATCTGCGCACCCATGCGGTGCATTTCGTACACGTGCATGAAGCGGTTTTCGAAGATGGTTTCGATGACGGCACCGGTGCCTTCGGCAATGGCGTTCAGCGAGATGAACTGCGCCTGCATGTCGGTCGGGAAGGCCGGGTACGGTGCAGTACGCAGGTTCACGGCTTTCGGCCGCTTGCCCTGCATGTCGAGCTCGATCCAGTCTTCACCGGTGGTGATCTCGGCGCCGGCTTCCTTGAGCTTTTCCAGCACGGCTTCAAGGATGGTCGGGTCGGTATCCTTGACCTTGACGCGGCCACCGGTCACGGCAGCGGCAACCAGGTAGGTACCGGTCTCGATCCGGTCCGGCATCACGCGGTAGCTGGCCGACGCCAGGCGCTCGACGCCATCGATGGTGATGGTGTCGGTACCGGCACCTTGCACCTTGCCGCCCATGGCGTTGATGAAGTTGGCCAGGTCGACCACCTCCGGCTCACGCGCAGCGTTCTGCAGCACGCTGCGGCCTTTGGCCAGCGCTGCGGCCATCATGATGTTTTCGGTACCGGTCACGCTGACGGTGTCGAAGAAGAAATGCGCACCGCGCAGGCCGCCCTCAGGCGCCTTGGCCTTGATGTAGCCGGCTTCGACCTCGATCTTCGCACCCATGGCCTCCAGGCCACGGATGTGCAGGTCGACCGGGCGCGAACCAATCGCGCAACCGCCAGGCAGCGCCACCTCGGCCTCGCCGAAGCGGGCGACCATCGGCCCCAGCACCAGGATCGAGGCGCGCATGGTCTTGACCAGCTCGTAAGGCGCGACCAGGGTCTTGATGGTGCGCGGGTCGATTTCCACCGCCAGCTTTTCGTCGATCACAGGCTCAATGCCCATGCGGCCGAACAGCTCGATCATGGTGGTGATGTCGTGCAGGTGCGGCAGGTTGCCTACGGTGACCGGGCCATCGGCCAGCAGGGTCGCCGCCAGAATCGGCAGGGCTGCGTTCTTCGCGCCCGAAATACGGATCTCGCCGTCAAGGCGAGCGCCGCCAGTAATAATCAGTTTGTCCATTGGAATCTCGCCGCCAAGTTGGCTCAGGTGCGCTCAGCCCAGGCTGCGCTGCTGAAAAATTTCATGGTTACCGCATGGATGCTGCCATTGGCGATCCACGGATTCAGATGAGCATAGATAGCCTGCTGGCGTTTGACTGGGCTCAGGCCAGCCAACTCGTCGCTGATCACGTTCAACTGGAAGTTGCAGCCTTCGCCTTCAACTTCGACCCGGGAACCCGGCAATTTCTCTTCAAGGAAGCTTTTAACTTCTACGGCCTGCATGCTCAACCTCAATCGGCGCCCGATGCGCACGGGTCGGCCATCATACAAAAAAGCCCCTCGCCTGCGAAGCCCAACGAAGGCTTCGCTGACCGAGGGGCCGTCATCCGTGCCGGGCCATCAGGTCGCCAGCACTTGATCGAGGTCGTAGACCTCGGCAATTTCCCGCATGTCGTCGGGCATGCCCCGCACCCGGCAGGCCTTGCCGGCTGCCTGGGCATCGCGCATGAACGACAGCAGCAACGACAGGCCGACACTGGTGGAGCGCAGCACGCCCGAGCAATCGAGCACCAACTGCGCATCCCGGCTGGCAGTGATCAGCGCCTTGCCTTGCTTGCGCAACTGCGGCCCACTGCGATAGTCCAGCACGCCGGACAGGCTCAGCACGCCCGGCTCAGCCATGCTTACCGCGGCCTCACTCATTTCACCGCCTTTTCTGGCGAGTTGTCGGCGGCCTGCTTGGCCTTGGCCACTTCGCCGGCCCAGCCGTCGATGGTCTTGTCCAGGTTGTTGCCGTTGCGCTGCATGGCGTCGGCGAACTGGTCACGGAACAGCTTGCCGATGTTGATGCCGTTGACGATGACGTTACGCACCTTCCACTCGCCACCCAGGTTTTCCAGGGTGTACTGCACCGGGTACACGGCGCCATTGTTACCGGTGACCTTCATACCGACCGAAGCGCGCTTGCCATCATCGGCCTTGGCCGGGTCGACGACGATGCCCTGGTTGTTGTACTCCAGCAACGCATTGCCGTAGAACTGGAACAGGCTGCGCTTGAAGTTTTCCTGGAAGCGCTGCATCTGCTCGGGGGTGGCCTTGCGCGAGTACTTGACGGTCATGATGCTGCGGGAGATACCGTCGGCATCGACCACCGGCGCGAGAATCCGGTCAAGGGTGTCGTAGAACGCTTGAGGGTTGGCCTTGTACTGCTCTTTGTTGGCCTTGAGTTCACCCAGCAGCTGCGTGGTGGTGCTTTGAACCACGTCATGCGGGGACTGCGCGGCCAAGGTCATCAGGGGGAAAGCCGCCAGCAACACCAGCAGGCCACGTCGCAAGATCGAAATCATGGAAACTCCTCAATTAGCCGGTTGCGCTTCTTTCGGTTCCTTGCCAACGGAGTTGAGCAGGAACTTGCCTATCAGGTCTTCCAGCACCAGGGCAGACTGGGTGTCGTGAATGGTCGAGCCATCCTTGAGCACGTCTTCCTCACCGCCCACGCTGATACCGATGTACTTCTCGCCAAGCAGACCGGCGGTCAAAATCGAGGCAGTGGAGTCGGTCGGCAGGTTGTCCACCGACTTGTCCAGCTGCAGGGTCACCCGACCGGTGTAGGAATCCCGGTCCAGATCGATGGCGGTGACCTTGCCGATGGTCACGCCCGCCATGGTCACCTTGGCTCTGACCGTCAAACCGGCGATATTGTCGAAATAGGCATAAACTTTATAGGTATCGCTGCTCGGGCTGGCCGACAGCCCGCTGACACGCAGGGCCAGCAGCAGCAGCGCCAGGATCCCGGCCAGCAGGAACAGGCCGACACCGATTTCCAGGGTGCGGTTTTGCATCAGAAATCTCCAAACATCAAGGCGGTCAGAATAAAGTCCAGACCCAGCACTGCCAACGAGGCATAGACCACGGTCTTGGTGGTTGCACGGCTGATCCCTTCTGAAGTGGGCTCACAGTCGTACCCCTGGAATACGGCGATCCAGGTCGCGACGAATGCGAACACTAGGCTCTTGATCAACCCGTTGAGCACGTCGTCGGTGAACGAAACACTGTTCTGCATGTTGGCCCAGAACGAGCCCTCGTATACGCCCAGCCAGTCCACGGCGACCCACGAGCCCCCCCAGATACCGACCACACTGAAGATCAGCGCCAGCAGCGGCAACGAGATGAAACCGGCCCACAAGCGTGGCGCCACGATGTACTTGAGCGGGTCGACGCCGATCATCTCCAGGCTGGACAACTGCTCGGTGGACTTCATGTTGCCGATTTCGGCAGTCAGTGCAGAACCGGCACGGCCTGCGAACAGCAAAGCCGTGACCACCGGCCCAAGCTCGCGCAACAGGGTCAGGGCCACCATCTGGCCCACGGCCTGCTCGGAGCCATACTTGGTGAGGATGCTGTAGCCCTGCAGTGCCAGCACCATGCCGATGAACACCCCGGACACGACGACGATCGCCAGCGACAGCACGCCGACCGAGTACAGTTGCCTGGTCAGCAGCTGGAAGCCACCGCCAATGCCGCCGCGCCCGACCAGGGCATGGAACAGGAACAGGCAGGAACGCCCGAGTACCGCCACCACATCGATGGCCGAGCGGCCCAGCAGCCGGACACGTTCGAGTAATGATTTTCTGCGCATCAACGCGCCCCCAGCAGATCGGCGCTGTAGTCAGGCGCAGGGAAATGGAACGGCACCGGGCCATCCGGGTCGCCCTTCATGAACTGGCGGATCCGCGGGTTGTCCGAGCCCATCAGCTCATCGGGGGTACCCTGCCCCAGCACCTGGCCATCGCCCACCACATAGATGTAGTCGGCGATGCTGGCGGTCTCTGCGAGGTCATGGGACACCACGATGCTGGTAATGCCCAAGGCATCGTTGAGCAGGCGGATCAAGCGCACCAGCACCCCCATGGCAATAGGGTCCTGCCCGACGAACGGCTCGTCGTACATGAGGATCTGCGGGTCCAGGGCGATCGCCCGGGCCAGCGCCACACGACGCTTCATGCCACCGGACAGCTCATCGGGCATCAGGTCGATGGCCCCACGAAGCCCCACGGCCTGCAGTTTCATCAAGACGATGTCACGAATCATGTCGTCGGCAAGCTGGGTATGCACGCGCAGCGGAAACGCGACGTTCTCGAACACATCGAGGTCGGTGAACAGCGCGCCGCTCTGAAACAGCACGCCCATCTGCTTGCGGGCGTCGAACAGGTCGCTGCGCGACAGCGTCGGCAGGTTCTGCCCGGCGACCCATACCTCACCACTGGCGGGGCGCAGCTGCGCGCCCATCAGGCGAAGCAACGTGGTCTTGCCGCAACCCGATGGCCCCATGATGCCGGTGACCTTGCCGCGCGGGATGCGAATGTCGACGTTGCTGAAAATGCTACGCGAACCGCGCTTGAAGGTAACACCCTTCAATTCCACCGCGTAGGCGCTATCCACACTCATCTAGACTCCTTGCTGATGCAGCCTCGTCCTTATGGACGCCAACTTCCATGCGGAAGGCACACGCGCCCTTGGCAGGCCGAATAGCGGCGAACTATAGCACCGCTGCGCACGCGCCCCCAAGGCCATGCACGCCCCGTTCAGCTCTGAGACAGGGTTTGGCGACCGTTGCAAGGCAAATGGAAAAGGTGAGGGTTTCTTGGATTGCGGCTATAATCGCCGCCTTTTCATCAGGCAGTGCTTAATTGACATGAGCCAATCCAGCGAGCTGATTCAATCCGCACAGCGCACCGTGCGCCTGGAACTCGAGGCCGTCGAGGGCCTGCTGGCGCGCATCGACAAGCATTTCGTCAAAGCCTGCGAACTGATCCTGGCCAGCCAGGGCCGCGTCGTGGTGCTCGGCATGGGCAAGTCGGGGCATATCGGCAACAAGATTGCCGCTACCCTCGCCAGCACCGGCACCCCCGCGTTTTTCGTGCACCCGGCTGAAGCCAGCCATGGCGACATGGGCATGATCACCGGCAACGATATCATCCTGGCGCTGTCCAACTCAGGCAGCACGGCCGAGATCGTCACGCTGCTGCCGCTGATCAAGCGCCTGGGCATCACGCTCATCAGCCTTACCGGCAACCCGGATTCCACCCTGGCCCAGGCAGCAGAGGTGAACCTCGATGCCCGGGTCGCACAGGAGGCCTGCCCGCTGAACCTTGCCCCTACCTCATCGACCACTGCGGCACTGGTGCTGGGTGACGCGTTGGCCATTGCCCTGCTCGAAGCGCGCGGGTTCACTGCCGAAGACTTCGCCTTCTCACACCCTGGCGGCGCCCTGGGGCGGCGGCTGTTGCTGAAGGTCGAGCATGTGATGCACAGCGGTGACCAGTTGCCCAAGGTGCTGCGCGGCACGCTACTCAAGGATGCCCTGCTGGAGATGTCGCACAAAGGGCTGGGCATGACCGCAGTGCTCGAGGCTGACGGCAAGCTGGCCGGGATCTTCACCGATGGCGACCTGCGCCGCAGCCTGGATCGCAATATCGACGTGCATACCACCTTGATCGACCAGGTCATGACCGTACATGGCAAAACTGCCCGGGCCGAAATGCTCGCCGCCGAGGCCCTTAAAATCATGGAAGACCACAAGATCAACGCACTGGTGGTCGTCGATCCGGACGACCGGCCGACAGGTGCCCTGAACATGCACGACCTGTTGCGTGCAGGAGTTATGTGATGAGCCAGAATCTCATGCAACGTGGCCAGGCCATCAAGCTGGCCGTGTTCGATGTCGACGGCGTGCTGACCGATGGCCGCCTGTACTTTCTCGAAGACGGCAGCGAATTCAAGACCTTCAACACCCTCGACGGCCAGGGCATCAAGATGCTAATGGCGTCGGGCGTGGCCACGGCCATCATCAGCGGGCGCAAGACCCCGGTGGTCGAGCGCCGTGCTGCGAACCTGGGTATCGCGCACCTGTTTCAGGGCCGCGAAGACAAATTGGTGGTACTTGACGGCCTGCTGGGCGAACTCGGCCTAAGCTATGAACAGGTCGCCTACCTCGGCGACGACCTGCCCGACCTGCCGGTGATTCGCCGCGTTGGCCTGGGCATGGCAGTGGCCAACGCTGCGCCCTTCGTTCGCCAGCATGCCCACGGCGTGACCCAGGCACGCGGCGGCGAAGGCGCTGCCCGCGAGTTCTGCGAACTGATCATGCAGGCCCAGGGCACCCTGGACGCTGCCAACGCCAACTACTTGTAAGGCCGCCCATGTTCAGCAAGAAAGTCCGCAATATTGCGCTGCTGGCAGTGATAGCTGCCGTGCTCGCTGCCATTGGCTACTGGAATGTCAGCCCTGAAAGCTTCCTCGACCAGCCTGTGGCCCAGGTCGATGAAAGCGCCATCGACTACTATGCGATCAACGCCCATAGTGTGCAGTTCTTGCCGGACGGCAAATTGCAGTACGAAATGACCGCCGACAAGGTCGAGCACGTCAAGGCGACTGAAGTTACCTTGGTGACCACGCCTGACCTGCGCCTTTACCGCGGCACCGAATACCCGTGGCATGTTCAGAGCGAGCGCGCCGAGGTCAGCCCGGACGGCAACGAGGTCGAACTGATCAACCAGGTCCGTGTTGCCCGCACCGACGAAAAACAGCGCGACACCATCATCACCAGCTCACGCATGACCGTATTCCCGCAGAAGCAATATGCGCAGACCGAGCAAGCCGTTAGAATCGACGGCGCCGGTGGCACAACCACGGGCAAGGGCATGAAAGCGTATTTGAAAGAAGGCAAGATGGACTTGCTCTCTAACGTAAGAGGACAGTATGAGGCTCGTTAAAACCCTCCCCCTTTTGCTCAGCCTGAGCGCAGCACTGGGAAGCGCGAGCGCCTTCGCCCTGCCGAATGACCGTGACCAGCCTATCCGCATCCAGGCCGACAACGCGCATCTGGACGACAAGCAGGGTGTCGCGACGTACACCGGTGACGTGATCATCACTCAAGGCTCGATGATGATCAAAGGCAATACCGTGACCATGACGCGCGCCGCCAACGGCGACATCGACGTGGTGACTTCGGTTGGCAACCTGGCCTACTTCGAGCAGCAGCAGAGCGCCGCCAAGCCCGACAAGATGAAGGGCTGGGCAGTGACCATCCAGTACCAGGCGCAAAAAGACACCGTGATCCTTACCGACCGCGCCAAGGTCGAGAACGAGGGCAACACCACCGAGGGCGAGAAGATCGTCTACAACACCAAGTCGCAGGTGGCTACCGCCGGCCGTGGCGGTAACGTGACCCAGCCACGTCAGCGCATCGACATGGTGATCCAGCCCAAGAAGAAGGCCGAGTAAATGGCAACCCTAAAAGCCCAGCACCTGGCCAAAAGCTACAAGGGGCGCCAGGTCGTACGTGATGTCAGCCTGTCGATCGACAGCGGCCAGATCGTCGGATTGCTCGGCCCGAACGGTGCCGGCAAGACCACCTGCTTCTACATGATCGTCGGCCTGGTCCAGGCCGAGCAGGGTCGTGTCCTGATCGACAACCTCGATGTCAGCCACCAGCCCATGCACGGCCGTGCGCGCGCCGGCATCGGCTACCTGCCGCAGGAAGCCTCGATCTTCCGCAAGCTTTCGGTGGCAGACAACATCATGGCCATCCTCGAAACCCGCAAGGACCTCGACCGCGATGGCCGGCGCAAGGAGCTGGAAAGCCTGCTGCAGGAGTTCCACATCAGCCACATCCGCGACAACCTCGGCATGAGCCTGTCCGGTGGCGAACGCCGCCGTGTCGAGATCGCCCGCGCCCTGGCGACCGCGCCCAAGTTCATCCTGCTGGACGAACCCTTCGCCGGCGTTGACCCGATCTCGGTCGGCGACATCAAGCAGATCATCCACCACCTCAAGGCCAAGGGTATCGGTGTGCTGATCACGGACCACAACGTGCGCGAAACCCTGGATATCTGCGAGACCGCCTACATCGTCAACGATGGCCGGCTGATCGCCGAAGGCGACGCCGAAACCATCCTGGCCAACGAACTGGTCAAAGAGGTTTACCTGGGCCACGAGTTCCGGCTCTGACCCACTCCTGCCTGGGGTACTGCAACCTGCCCTGCACTCAGGGTTAAAATTGTTACGTACTCTAGGCAAACGCTACAATTTAAGGCATAAAACTTGCTTGATCTGGCGCCCCGGCGCCCTCGTGTAGTGGATGGCGCATGCGCGCCGGCGAACAAGGTATTAAGCCCCAGCCATGAAACCATCGCTCGTCCTAAAAATGGGCCAGCAACTGACGATGACACCGCAGTTGCAACAGGCCATCCGCCTGCTCCAGCTCTCCACCCTGGACCTCCAACAGGAAATTCAGGAAGCGCTGGAGTCGAACCCGATGCTCGAACGTCAGGAAGACGGCGACGACTTCGACAACAGCGACCCGATGGCCGACAACGCCGAGAACAAGCCGGCCACCGAAGTTCAGGACAACAGCTTCCAGGAAAGCACGGTCAGTGCCGACAACCTCGAAGACGGTGAATGGAGCGAGCGCATCCCCAACGAGCTGCCGGTCGACACCGCCTGGGAAGACATCTACCAGACCAGCGCCAGCAGCCTGCCGAGCAACGATGACGACGAGTGGGACTTCACCACGCGGACATCGGCCGGCGAAAGCCTGCAAAGCCACCTGCTGTGGCAACTGAACCTGGCGCCGATGTCGGATACCGACCGCCTGATCGCCGTGACCCTGATCGACAGCATCAACGGCCAGGGCTACCTGGAAGACACCCTCGAAGAAATCTGCGCTGGCTTCGACCCGGAGCTGGATATCGAGCTGGACGAAGTCGAAGCGGTGCTGCACCGCATTCAGCAGTTCGAACCGGCAGGCGTCGCGGCACGCACCCTTGGCGAGTGCCTGTTGCTGCAACTGCGCCAACTGCCTGCCAGCACGCCGTGGCTGAACGAGGCGAAACGCCTGGTCAGCGATTTCATCGATTTGCTCGGCAGCCGCGACTACAGCCAGCTCATGCGGCGCATGAAAATCAAGGAAGACGAACTGCGTCAGGTGATCGAACTGGTGCAAAGCCTCAACCCGCGCCCGGGTTCGCAGATCGAGTCCAGCGAGCCCGAGTACGTGGTACCGGACGTGATCGTGCGCAAGGACAGCGACCGCTGGCTGGTGGAGCTGAACCAGGAGGCCATCCCGCGCCTGCGCGTGAACGCGCAATACGCCGGCTTCGTGCGCCGCGCCGATACCAGTGCCGACAACACCTTCATGCGCAACCAGCTTCAGGAGGCGCGCTGGTTCATCAAGAGCCTGCAAAGCCGCAACGAGACCCTGATGAAAGTCGCCACGCAGATCGTCGAGCACCAGCGCGGCTTCCTCGATCATGGCGACGAAGCGATGAAACCGCTGGTGCTGCATGACATTGCCGAAGCGGTGGGCATGCACGAGTCGACCATTTCCCGGGTGACCACGCAGAAATACATGCACACGCCCCGCGGCATCTACGAACTGAAATACTTTTTCTCCAGCCACGTCAGCACCTCCGAAGGCGGAGAATGCTCGTCTACAGCGATCCGCGCGATCATCAAGAAACTGGTTGCAGCGGAAAATCAGAAAAAGCCATTGAGTGACAGCAAGATCGCTGGTTTACTGGAGGCACAAGGCATCCAGGTGGCCCGCCGCACCGTCGCCAAGTACCGCGAGTCTCTCGGCATCGCACCGTCGAGTGAGCGCAAGCGACTGATGTAGCCCCTGAGCTCTGCCATAGCGTTTGCGGGGCAGGTGCAAGACCTGCCTCTTTATGCACGGGCAACAAAGGAGAAGCTGTATGCAAGTCAATATCAGTGGACAGCATGTAGAAGTCACCCAGCCACTGCGCGATTACGTGCTCGAAAAGCTCGCCCGCGTGGAAAGTCACTTCGACAAGATCACCAACGTGCAGGTCATCATGAAGGTCGAGAAACTGCAGCAGAAGGTCGAGGCGACCCTGCAGATTCCCGGCGGCGAAGTGGTAGCAAACGCCGAACACGAAGATATGTATGCAGCGATCGACGCCTTGGCCGACAAGCTCGACCGCCAACTGAAAAAACACAAGGAAAAACAGCAAAGCCTGCTGCAAGGTGCAGCTGCCCGCTGATCCCCCTCATCCATGATCCGACTTGAAACCATCCTGACCCCCGGCCGTTCCCTCGTGAACGTGCCGGGCGGCAGTAAGAAGCGCGCCCTGGAAAAGGTCGCCACCATCATCGCCGAACAAGTGCCGGAACTGGAGATGCAAGTTGTCTTCGAAAAGCTGGTCGCCCGGGAAAAACTCGGTTCAACCGGTTTCGGCAATGGCATCGCCATTCCGCACTGCCGGCTTGAAGGCTGCTCCGCGCCAGTCAGCGCCCTGCTGCACCTGGAAGCACCCATCGATTACGATGCCATCGATGGCGCGCCGGTAGACTTGCTGTTCGTCCTGCTGGTCCCTGAAGCCGCCACCGATGCCCACCTGGAACTGCTGCGCCAGATCGCCAGCATGCTCGACCGCAAGGACGTGCGTGATCGCCTGCGTTCGGCCCCCAGCAACGAGGCCTTGTACCAGGTTGTCCTGGACGTACAGAACGAGCACTGAACATGCGCCTGATCATCGTCAGCGGCCGGTCCGGCTCCGGCAAGAGCACCGCCCTCGATGTCCTGGAAGACAACGGTTTCTATTGCATTGACAACCTGCCCGCCGGGCTGCTGCCGCAGCTCGCGGAAAATGCACTGATCAACACCGAACTGCTGCAGCCGAAAGTGGCAGTGTCGATCGACGCCCGCAACCTGCCCAGCCACCTGTCGCGCTTCCCCGAGCTGCTAGCCGACGCCCGTGCCCGCCACATCCAGTGCGATGTGCTGTACCTGGATGCCGATGAAGATACCTTGCTCAAGCGGTTTTCAGAAACCCGCCGCCGCCACCCGCTGACCAACGCCGACCGCTCGCTGGCAGAGGCCATCCGCGTGGAGAGCGAGCTGCTGGGGCCGATTGCCGACCTGGCCGACCTGAAGATCGACACCACCAGCCTGAACCTCTACCAGTTGCGTGACACCATCAAGTTGCGCCTGCTCAACAAGCCCGAGCCTGGTACCGCATTCCTGGTCGAGTCATTCGGCTTCAAACGCGGCATGCCGGTCGATGCCGATTTGGTGTTCGACGTACGCTGCCTGCCCAACCCCTACTGGAAGCCCGAATTGCGTGAGCACTCCGGCCTGGAACAGCCAGTGATCGACTACCTGGCCGCGCAGCCGGACGTCGAAGACATGTTCAACGATATTTCCAGCTACCTGCTCAAGTGGCTCCCCCGCTTCGCAGCCAGTAACCGTGCCTACGTGACCATTGCCATTGGCTGCACCGGCGGCCACCATCGTTCGGTGTACATCACCGAACGTCTCGGCCAGTTGCTGCAACAGTCCCTGAAAAACGTCCAGGTCCGCCACCGCGACCTCTAGCCCAAGGATCCGCCCCACGATGCCCGCCCGCGAAATCACCATCATCAACAAGCTGGGCCTGCATGCCCGGGCGGCAGCGAAGTTCGTCGGCGTGGCCGGCCGCTTTCCCTGCCAGGTGCGGGTCGGCCGCGCGCCGGACAAGCTGGTAGACGGCAAAAGCATCATGGCCGTGATGATGCTGGCGGCTGGCAAGGGCACCCAAGTGCACCTGCATACCCAGGGTGAGCAGGAAAACGATGCCATGGACGCGCTGGTCGAGTTGATCAACAACTACTTCGACGAAGGCGAATAAGCTTCCCGCTGCAACTTGAGTGTTCAGCGCATGTGAAATCGAGCGCCGCCCGCGCAGCGCTCGATTTAACATGTGCAAAAATGTCTAGGTGAACAGCCAGGCAACACCGCGCGCCGCCAGCAGCGCGGTACCCGCCAGCAACAGCAAGGCCCCCAGCGCCTGGCGAAACAGGCGCACACTACTGACCGACATGATCTGCGAGCGCATACCGCTCCGACTCACTTCAGGGCGTCGAGATAACGGCGTTGGACTTGCGCCCAGTCGATGACGTTGTAGAAGGCACCAATGTATTCCGGCCGCCGGTTCTGGTATTTCAGGTAATACGCATGCTCCCACACGTCCAACCCGAGAATGGGCGTATTGCCATGCATCAGCGGGCTGTCCTGGTTGCCGCTGCTTTCCACGACCAGTTTTTTTTCCGGCGTTACACTGAGCCAGGCCCAGCCGCTGCCGAAGCGGGTCAGGGCGGCCTTGGTGAAGGCCTCCTTGAAGGCGTCGAAACCGCCCAGTTGCGTGGTGATGGCTAGTGCCAGCTCGCCCGTGGGCTCACCGCCGCCCTGCGGCGACATCACGGTCCAGAACAGGCTGTGGTTGGCGTGACCGCCACCGTGGTTGGTCACGGCGCCACGCAGCTGCGCCGGCAAGCGCGCAACCGCAGCAACCAGTTTTTCGACCGGCCACTCAGCCCACTCGGTGCCTTCGACGGCGGCATTCAGGCCGTTGACGTAGGTCTGATGGTGCCTGGTGTGGTGGATCTCCATGGTCTGCGCGTCGATGTGCGGCTCCAGCGCGTCGTAGGCGTAAGGCAAAGCAGGCAAGGTATGGGACATGTCAGTGAATTCCATAGGCTTGTAGGCATGTTCGAACAGGCGGTTGGCGGCTCCCGTGGTGCGGGTCCAGTGCGGCACGGTTGCCTTCTGAACGGTGACGCAGGGTCATATGCCGCCAGCGGTGAGTTTTTCCGGGTCTAGCAGCGTTTCCAGCTGGTCCCGCGACAGGTCGGTGTGCTCCAGGGCTACATCAATGATCGGGCGGCCTTGCTGGTAAGCGGTCTTGGCAATTTCAGCAGCCTTCAGGTAGCCGATGATCGGGTTCAGTGCAGTGACCAGGATCGGGTTGCGCGCCAGCGCCTCCTTCAGCTTGCCCTCGTTGACCTTGAAGCTGGCAATGGCTTTGTCGGCCAGCAGGCGGCTGACGTTGGCCATCAACTCGATGCTCTCCAGCAGGTTGCGTGCGATCAGCGGCAACATCACGTTCAGTTCGAAGTTGCCCGACTGCCCAGCCACGGCGATGGTGGTGTCGTTGCCGATGACCTGGGCGGCGACCATGGCCGTAGCCTCCGGGATCACCGGGTTGACCTTGCCTGGCATGATCGAAGAGCCTGGCTGCAGACCTTGCAGTTCGATTTCCCCAAGGCCGGCCAGAGGGCCCGAGTTCATCCAGCGCAGGTCGTTGGCAATCTTCATCAGTGCCACAGCTGTGGTCTTGAGCTGGCCGGACAGGGCTACGGCGGTATCCTGCGAACCGATCAAGGCAAACAGGTTGTGCCCCGGCGTGAACTGGACCTGGGTCAGGCCGCTGAGCTGGCGCGCGAAAGCGGCAGCGAACTGCGGGTGGGCATTGATGCCGGTGCCCACTGCGGTGCCGCCCTGGGCCAGCGCCTGCAGGCTTGGCAGGGTGGCTTCGAGGTGCGCCTTGGCCCCCTCGATCTGCGCTGCCCAACCGTCCAGCACCTGGCTCAGGCGCACGGGCATCGCATCCATCAGGTGGGTACGGCCGGTTTTCACGTACTGATGCACCTGCCTGGACTTGGCCTCGATCACCTTCACCAGGTGCGCCAGGGCAGGCAACAGCTGCTCATGTACGGCGAGGGCAGCGCTGACGTGAATGGTGGTGGGAATGATGTCATTGCTGCTCTGGCCGCAATTGACGTGGTCGTTGGCATTGACCGGCTCGCCGAGCACACGGCTGGCCAGGGTGGCGATCACCTCGTTCGCGTTCATGTTCGAGCTGGTGCCCGAGCCTGTCTGAAACACGTCGACCGGGAAGTGCTGGATGTAGTCTTGCGCCAGCAATTGTTCCACCGCCTTGACGATGGCCTGCCCCTGGGCGGCGGACAGCTGCTCCAGCTCTACGTTGGCCTTGGCCGCAGCCGCTTTGGCCAGCAGCAAGGCACGGATGAACTGTGCCGGCATGCGCTGGCCGCTGATCGGGAAGTTGTCGACCGCGCGCTGGGTCTGGGCGCCGTACAGGGCTTGGGCCGGCACCTGCAATTCACCCATGCTGTCGCGCTCGATACGGGTATCACTCATCATCAAATCCTTGCATCAGTTCATCGGGAGAAATCGACGGCAGCAGGCTGCAATTGGCCAACTGCATGGCGTAGGGCTGCCAACGCTGGTTCTGGGCCTGGCGGTCGAGGTTGCGCAGGTCCAGCAACGGCCGCCAGGCCTGGTCCAGGCACAGGCAGCGCCAGGGCAACATGCGGTCGCAGGCGGTGTCGAGCAGCAGGCGGAAGGAGGTCAACGCCACCGTCCATGGCGAGGTTTCGGTACAGCACACCAAGTAACGGCCTTCGGCCAGGTAGTGCTCGATCAGGCGCGGCTCGTCAGGTTCGAGCGCGCAGCGGATCCGGCGGCTGAGCCAGCGCCAGTTTTCCAGGTAGGGCAGTTCGCGGAGGACGGAATTCATGAACATCATCGCCGAGTTACTGGATAATGATATTCATTATTAATTGATAAATAGAATCACTTCAAGGGGAGCTGATGAAAGAAGAAACCCGGCGCGAGGGCCGGGTCTTGTATTCCACTGAAATTCTTTATTGCCTGTACCGGCCTCTTCGCGGGCTTGCCCGCTCCCACAGGGGATTGCATAGGCTTCAAGCTGTGGGAGCGGGCGAGCCCGCGAATGGGCCGGTACAGGCAATGAATCAGCTACCTGCCACAGTCATCCGCTCGATCAGCACCGACCCAGTGTGGATATTGCTGCGTGTTTCAAGATCGCTACCAATCGCGACAATCTGCTGGAACATATCCTTCATGTTGCCGGCAATCGTCACTTCCTGCACCGCATGCTGGATTTCACCATTCTCGACCCAGAAACCCGCTGCGCCTCGGGAGTAATCACCCGTCACCATGTTCAGGCCATGGCCCATCAGCTCGGTCACCAACAGCCCACGCCCCATACGCCGGATCAGGGCAGCCTGGTCCTCGACGCCGTGGCTGACGAACAGGTTGTGTACACCCCCCGCGTTGGCCGTGCTGGGCAAGCCCAGCTTGCGCCCCGAATAGGTACCCAGCAGATACGACACCAGCTCGCCTTTGTCGACGAACGGTTTGGCGTAGGTCGCCAGGCCGTCGGCGTCGAACGCTGCACTGGCCAGCGCGCGCGGAATGTGCGGGCGCTCGTCGAGGGTCAGCCAGGACGGGAACAGGCGCTGGCCGATGCTGCCTTCGAGGAACGACGACTTGCGGTACAGATTGCCGCCAGAGATCGCCGACAGGAAGCTGCCGAACAACCCCCCTGCCAGTTCTGCCGAAAACAGCACCGGCACTTCGCAGGTTGGCACCGGCCGCGCGCCGAGGCGGCTGGCGGCCCGCTGCGCGGCACGCACGCCAATGCTGCGCGGGTCGGCCAGCAGGTCGCCCTGGCGGTTGACGTCATACCAGTAATCGCGCTGCATCTGCCCGTCGCCTTCAGCGATCATCACGCAGCTCAGGCTGTGCCGGGTCGAGGCGTAAGCACCGATGAAACCGTGGCTGTTGCCATACACGCGGCAGCCCTGGTGGGTGTTGAGGGTGGTGCCATCGGCATTGAGGATGCGCGGGTCGGCATCGAACGCCGCCGCTTCGCACGCCAGCGCCATCTCGATGGCCTTCTCGGGCTCGAGAGCCCAGTCGTGATACAGGTCCAAGTCCGGAATTTCCCGGGCCATCAACGCTGCGTCCGCCAGGCCCGAACAATCGTCCTCGGAGGTGTGCCTGGCAATGGCCAGCGCTGCCGCGACGGTTTCCCGGATCGCCTCCGCGCCACTGGCCGAGGTACTGGCCGAGCCTTTGCGCTGGCCAACATAGAGGGTGATGCCAAAGCCCTGGTCGCGGTTGAATTCAACCGTTTCGACCTCGCGCTGACGTACCGTGGTGGACAGGCCCTGCTCCAGCGACACGGCCACTTCGCAGGCACTGGCCCCTTGGCGGCGCGCTTCGGCGATGATCGCCTCGACCTGCTCTTGCAATGCTGGCAGGTCTTTCGGACCTACGCTCTGGACTGCACTCATGGTTCTCTCCACTCAAATTCTGCGTTCGGCGAGGGTCATTCTACGACCGGGCCGGACAAGCGGCCCCCGACTGGTTATCATGGCGGCGATTTCTAGCGGACTGCCACCATGGTTGATTCAAACGACGACGCCTTCGACGGCGAAAAAAGCAAAACCCAGATCAAGCGCGAGCTGCATGCGCTGGTCGAACTCGGCGAGCGCCTGACTACGCTCAAGGCCGATACCCTGGCCCGCCTGCCGTTGACCGACGAGCTGCGCAAGGCCCTGGCCGAGGCCAGCAAGCACACTGCTCATGGTGCGCGTAAACGCCACATGTCGTTCGTCGGCAAGCTGATGCGCGTGCAGGACCTGGATGCCATCCATGCCCTGCTCGAGCAGATGGACAGCTCCACTCGCCAGTACAACGAACGCTTCCACGGCCTGGAGCGCTGGCGCGACCGGCTGATCGACGGTAACGACGAAGACCTTGAACGCTTCGTCAACGAATACCCCGACACCGATCGCCAGCAACTGCGTTCGCTGGTGCGCCATGCCCAGCACGAGAAGGCGCGGAACAAACCGCCGGCCGCCGCGCGCAAGGTGTTCAAGTACATCCGCGACCTCGACGAGTTGCAGCGCGGGTTGCGCTGACAGGCTGAGGCCCTGCGGGAGCGGGCGTGCCCGCGAAGCAGGCGACGCGGTGCCCGGCACCGGCTTCGCCGGTGCTGGCGGACAAGCCCGCTCCCACAACGGCCCCAAAGGCCATCACGCGCCGGTACCGCCCACGGTGATCGCATCCAGCTTCAGGGTCGGCTGCCCAACCCCGACCGGCACCGATTGCCCGTCCTTGCCGCACGTCCCTACCCCGCTGTCCAGCGCCAGGTCGTTGCCGACCATCGACACCCGGCTCATCGCCTCCGGACCATTGCCAATCAAGGTCGCGCCCTTCACCGGTGCGGTAATCTTGCCGTCTTCGATCAGGTAGGCCTCGCTGGTCGAAAACACGAACTTGCCGCTGGTGATGTCCACCTGGCCACCCCCGAGGTTGGCGCAGTAGATGCCCTTCTTCACCGAGGCGATAATTTCCTGCGGGTCGCTTTCGCCGGCACGCATGTAGGTGTTGGTCATGCGTGGCATCGGCAGGTGAGCGTAGGATTCGCGGCGACCATTGCCGGTCACTGCCATGCCCATCAGCCGCGCGTTCAGCTTGTCCTGCATGTAGCCCTTGAGCACACCGTTCTCGATCAGGGTGGTGCACTCGGTCGGCGTACCTTCGTCATCCACGCTCAGCGAACCGCGGCGGCCTTCCAGGGTGCCGTCATCGACGATGGTGCACAGGCTCGACGCCACTTTCTCGCCAATCCGGCCACTGAACGCCGAACTGCCCTTGCGGTTGAAGTCACCTTCCAGGCCGTGGCCGACCGCCTCGTGCAGCAGCACGCCCGACCATCCCGAGCCCAGCACCACTGGCAAGGTGCCGGCCGGCGCCGGGATCGCTTCGAGGTTCACCAGCGCCTGGCGCAGCGCCTCACGGGCATAGCCCATGACCCGCTCTTCGGTGAAGAAACGGTAGTCGGTACGCCCGCCACCACCCTGCCCGCCGCGTTCGCGACGACCGTTCTGCTCAACGATGACGCTTACATTGAAACGCACCAGCGGCCGCACATCTGCAGCCAGGCTGCCGTCCGCTGCAGCGATGAGGATGCGCTCCCAGACCCCGGCCATGCTCACGCTGACCTGCTGGATACGTGGGTCAAGCGCGCGGGTCGCGGCATCGACACGCTTGAGCAATTCGACCTTTTCGGCACGGCTGAGCACATCGAGCGGGTTGTCTGCCGCATACAGGGCGGTCACTGATGGGCTGTGGAAGGCCTGCACGGTGCCGTTCTGCCCGGCGCGGGAAATCGAACGGGCGGCGCGCGCGGCCGACGTCAGCGCTTCAAGGTTGATGGCATTGCTGTAGGCGAAGCCGGTCTTTTCACCGGACTGGGCACGCACGCCCACGCCCTGGTCGAGGTTGAAGCTGCCCTCTTTGACGATGCCGTCTTCCAGCGCCCAGGTTTCCGAAATCTGGCCCTGGAAATACAGGTCGGCAGCGTCGATGCCGGGGCCGGCCAATTCACCGAGCACGCTTTGCAGGCTGTCCAGGGTCAAGCCGCCTGGGGCCAGGAGCTGCTCACTGACGGTGGATAACATCTGGCTCATAGTCACTCCGAGGTGGGCGCAGGCCGCAATGCGTCCTGCGAAAAAAAGCGCCGGTGGGCTACCACCGGCATGCGCGCCCGGATGGACGCCTGTTCTTCAATGTCGCGCTCGGCAAGCAATACCGCTTCGCCTTGCGCCTGTTGTGCCACGATCCGCCCCCAAGGGTCGACGATCGCCGCATGGCCGTGGGTGTCCCGTGGGCCTGGGTGGGTGCCGCCCTGCGCTGCCGCCAACAGGTAGCACTGGTTTTCGATGGCCCGGGCGCGTACCAGCACCTCCCAGTGTGCGGCGCCGGTCACCGCAGTGAAGGCCGCCGGAGCGCTGATCAGTTCCGCGCCCGCGGCACGCAACGCGCCATATAACTCAGGGAAGCGCAAGTCGTAACATACGCTCAAACCCAGCCGCCCGACCGGCGTGTCCGCCACCACCACGTGTGCGCCATGGGCAAAATCATCCGATTCACGGTAGCGGCCGCGGTTATCGGCAACATCCACGTCGAACAAGTGCAGCTTGTCATAGCGCGCAGCCACTTCACCGTGCTCATCGATCAGCAGCGAGCAGGCGTGCGCCTTTGCGTCGGGTTGGCCGACCGGCGGCAAGGGCAAGGTACCGGCGACTATCCATAACCTGAGGTCGCGGGCGGTACGTTTCAACCATGGCAGGATAGGCCCGCTCCCCAAGGCCTCGGCTCGGCCGATGGCAGCGGCGTCCTTGCGGCCCATGGCAGCGAAGTTTTCCGGCAGCACCGCCAGCCGCGCACCACCCTGTGCAGCCTGCTCCAGCAAGGCACCGGCACGCTGCAGGTTGGCCAGCACATCGTCCTGGCTGACCATCTGGATCACCGCTGCCTTCATGGGCACTCCTGACACTATTTCTCGAAGGGTTTCACAAAGGTGATTCTAGGCTCTTTCCACGGTCCTTCGACACGGTAATGCACGCTGGCAAAACGCGATACACGGTCACCGATCAGCCGGTCGACCAGGAACAACGCCCCGCCCACGGCTGGCGCCCCCACGATCAACGCGGCCAGCGGCAGGTTGTTGGTCACCGGTAGGCTCACCTGCAGGTTGGCATTGACCTGGTCACGTACCAGGTCCAACGTGCCTTCCAGCTCGAAGCTGCTCGACGGGCCGGTCATGGTGATGGGTTCGCGGGTCACGTACACGCCATTGCTGGCCGCCAGCAGGCCTTTGACCCGGTCATAGGCCAGGCCTTTGTCGAACAGGTCGGAGAAGTCCAGCCGCAGGCGGCGACCAATCGAATTGAAGTTGAGCAGGCCAAAGACCCGCAACGCCTGGGCACTGCCGTCGACCTCGACGAACTGGCCGGATCGCAACGCCGCGTCCATGCTGCCCGAGAAGCGCGTCAGGCTGACGGCTGCCGGCGAGCCTGGCCAACGGCCGTCCACGTCCAGGCGGAAGTCGCGGCTGGTGACGGTGGGTGCAAAGCCCCAGGCCTTGAGCACGTCGCCCAGGTTCTTGCCTTGCAGGCGGCCTTTGTACCAGCTGCTGGTCTTGCCCGTTTCACCCTCCCAGCCACCGCCACCGCCAATGCTCAGGCCCTTGAAGTCAAGAGCGATATCACTGGCGGTAACCCCACGTGCGGTGGGCCGCAGCTTGATCGAGGCGCTGCCGAACAGGTCGTCACCGCGGTACAGCTTGTCGATGCTCAGGTCCAGCGCCGGGACTTTGCGTGGGTCGAAGGTGGCAAGCGGGTCCGGCCCATCTTCGGCGCGCTCCTGGGCTTGTTTTTCAGCAGCGCTGGGCGCTGGCAGCCGCAGCGTCTGCAGGCGCACGACCATCGGGGCACCCTTGGCATCCGGCACGCGGGCATTGCCGATGACTTCCTGGCTGTCGAGGCGCAGGTCCCAGGCGGGACCGCCTCGGCTCAACCGCACCAGGGCCTGGTTCAGCTCGGTGCCAAACGCCTTGAGCTGGCCAATGCTCAGGTCCACACTTTGCAGAATCTGCCGCGCACTGCCACTTGGGTCGTCTCCGCCCAGCCGTGAGGCCTGCTCTTGCCAAGGGGCCAGGTCCAGCGCGTCCAGGCGCCCACGCACGCGCAAGCCCTGCGCAGCGGGCAATTGGGCGTCGCCGGTGCCCAGCAACAACTCGCCGCGGCCTTGGCCAAGCTTGTCGGCCGGCGCGGCGTAGGCAGCACGCGCAAGGTCACCGTAGCCGGCGTCGAAACGCCGCTCCGGGCCCTGTAGCGTCATACTGAAACGGCTGTCGCGGGTTTCCGCCGCCGCCTTGCCGAATGGTGCTGGCAAGTCGACCGTCAGCCCCTTGAGGCTGGAATTGACGCTCAAACGATTGTCCCGGCTGCCCAGGCTCAGTTGCAACTGGTAAGGCAGGTCGCCAGAAGCCGGCAAGGCTTGCTTGAACTGCAGCCAGTCGGTCAACGCCTTGAGCGCTACCTGGCCATTGGCATCGATGCGGGTCTGCATCTGCCCGGGCTGGCCCTCAGCCGTTATCTGCGCCGTGACGGGCTTGCCGAACGCTTGCAGGCTGATGCCCTTGCCGCTTAGGCCTTTATCGAAATCGAAGCTGAAGTCACCTTTCAAGCGGCTCAGCTCAAGGGTCGGCGGCGCGACCTTCAGGCGCGCGTCATGGGTGGCGAAGTCGACCTGCACTTTGGGCCGCTGCCCGTGAGCCAGCGGGATATCGAGCTTGAGCTTACCCTTCAGCGGCCCTTCACCCTCCCAATCGGCGAAGATCTCACCGGTGCCGATAGGCGCTTGCTTGAGGATCTTCAGGCCATCACCCAGGCTGCCATCGAAATTGCCCGTCAGGAACAGGTGGCTCTGCTGGCCCTCGTCGACATGCGGGATATCGACGTCGACGTCACTGACCTTGGTGTCCAGCAGCACCCCGCGCCGGGCCTTGACCCGCACGCCGCTGTCCTCGATGAAGACGTCGCCATCCACATGCTGGACTTGCGGCCAGCCCGGCTGGAAGTCCAGTGCGGCGTCATGCACCTTGAAGAACAGGCTGATACTGCGTGCCTCTGGCGCCGCGCCATGGTTCAGCGAGCCCTGGTACTGGAAATAGCCTTCGTCCACCGCGCCCTTGACGATGGCGCTGCGCAGCCACTCGTCGAGGGCCGGGCTGAGCACTTCGGGCAGATACTTGGCGGTATACCGGCCATCGCCGTCGGTCAAGCCGACGCGCAGGTCCATGTAGTCCTCGCGGCCTTCCTCGAACAGCAGGCGAATCAGGAAATCGCCGGCAATCTTGCCTTCTTCGCCCAGCACCTTCAGGTAGGGCGCGACAAGGGTGAAGCCCTGCTTGTCCAGCACCCAGGTCAAGCGCGCGTTGGCCTTCTGGTAGTGCCAGGGTTTGGCGAAGATCGGGTACAAGTGCAGCATGAAGGCTTCAGTGTCCAGGCGCAGCTCGCCATGGCCCAGGTCGCCACTGATACTGCCGCTGACGTTACCCGCGGCCGGGGCACCGTGATAGGCATCGAAACCGACCTTGTCCAGGTTCGCCTCGAACTGCAGACGCTGGTCGCCTTCGGCCTTGGGCCGGGCCTGCAGCCGCACGTTGCGCAGACCACCGGTCACTTTGAGGCTAGTGACCGCCGCCATAGCTGCGTCGGGTAGCGGTGCCAGGGCCTCGATCAGCGGCGTCAGGGGCGTGAGGTCGAGCCGATCGGCCTGCACCTGCCAGCTTTCATCGGCCGCCTGCTCGCCGGGGCGCTGCTGCACCTGCAGGTGCGTCTCCCAACGGCTTTTACCGAGGTCCATGGCCAGCGAGTCGACCACAACGTCGAAGCCCTGGTCGCGGCGCTGGAACCAGGCGCCCATAGCCAGGTTACTCAACGTGGCGGCCTTGCGCCCGCTGTAGGCGCCTTTCAGCTCAGGGGCATTGAGACGCACCACGGCCTTCTGCAACTGCCCTTTGCCCCAATCGACCCAGAACTCGCCGCCTGCATGCAATGCGTCGGCATGCCATTGGCCCAGCAGGCTGGGCGGCAACCACTGCGACCAGTCGCTTTGCGGCAGGCTCAGGTAGGCCTCGACCTGGCCGTCACGCCAAGCCTCGGCAGAAACGCGACTGCGCAGGTTCATCGCCAGGGGCTGGCCATCGGGCAGCGTCGCCCGCAGGTCCAGGGCCTGGCGCGAGGGGCCGGCCTGCAAGCCGGCACTCACATACGTAAGGGTCAGCGGGTCACGCTGCCACGGGTGCACGGTGACCTGGCTGTCGAACACATCGACGCGGCCCAGCTGGCGCAGGCGCTGCAGCAACTCGGCAGGGTTCAGCGGCGCATCGTCCTGCCGCGGCAGGCCCTCGAGGTTCCAGGCGCCCTGCCCGTTCTCGCGCACGATCAATTGCAGGCCAACGAGCTGGATACGCGACAGGCGTACCTCACGCGCCAGCAGGCTGGCCCATACATCAGGCACGACCATGACCTCATCCAGGCGCAACGCCTTGGCGCCTTCACCCAGTTGCAGGTCGCGCACCCGCAGTACCGGCGCCAGGCCGCTCCAGCGCCCCTCAAGGGCGCCCACATGTACCGGCATGCCAAGCGCTTGCTCGGCCTGGCTCTGCACGTCGGCACGGTACTCGGCTACCAGGGGTATCAATTCACGGCCGAGGCTGACATACAGCGCCACCAATACTGCCAGCAAGGCGCATATGCCCAGCCCCCAACGGGTCAAGGCGACAAGAACGCGGGTCAGACGTCCCATGGCCGTGGCCCTCCAAGTCGTTTATCCATGATGGCCCGTCGCACGGGTTTCGCCAGCGCGACGAGGCAGCGACGTGTTGCTGAGGGCCTCAGAGCAGCACCACGTCGTATTGTTCCTGCGAATACATCGACTCGACCTGGAAGCGAATGGTTCTACCGATGAAGGCTTCCAGTTCGGCAACGTTGCCCGACTCCTCGTCCAGCAGGCGGTCAACCACCTTCTGGTTGGCCAGCACACGGTAGCCTTCGGCCTGGTAGGCACGGGCCTCACGCAGGATCTCGCGGAAAATTTCGTAACAGATGGTCTCGGGGGTTTTCAGCTTGCCACGGCCCTGGCAAGCCAGGCAGGGCTCACACAGCACCTGCTCCAGGCTTTCGCGCGTGCGCTTGCGGGTCATCTGCACCAGGCCCAGTTCGGTGATGCCGATGATGTTGGTTTTCGCATGGTCGCGCTCCAGCTGTTTTTCCAGGGTGCGCAGGACCTGGCGCTGGTGCTCTTCATCTTCCATGTCGATGAAGTCGATGATGATGATGCCGCCAATGTTGCGCAGGCGCAGCTGCCGGGCGATGGCGGTAGCGGCTTCGAGGTTGGTCTTGAAGATGGTTTCTTCAAGGTTGCGATGCCCAACGAAAGCCCCGGTGTTGACGTCGATGGTGGTCATCGCCTCGGCCGGGTCCACCACCAGATAGCCACCCGACTTGAGCGGGACCTTGCGCTCCAGCGCGCGCTGGATTTCGTCCTCGACGCCATACAGATCGAAGATCGGCCGCTCGCCAGGGTAGTGTTCGAGGCGGTCGGCGATTTCCGGCATCAGTTCGCTGACGAACTGCATGGTTTTCTGGAAGGTTTCCCGCGAGTCGATGCGGATCTTCTCGATCTTCGGGTTGACCAGGTCACGCAGGGTTCGCAGGGCCAGGCCCAGGTCTTCGTAGATGACCATCGGTGCACCGCAGGTCTTGATCTGGCTGCCGATCTGCTCCCACAGGCGGCGCAGGTAGCGGATGTCCTGCAGGATTTCCTCGGCCCGCGCGCCTTCGGCGGCAGTGCGCAGGATGAACCCGCCGGCATCCTTGATGTTCTCGCTCTCCATGCAGTTGCTGACCACCTGCTTGAGGCGCTCACGCTCGGCTTCATCTTCGATCTTCAGGGAAATGCCAACGTGGCTGCTGCGCGGCATGTACACCAGATAACGCGAAGGGATCGACAACTGCGTGGTCAGGCGCGCGCCTTTGGTGCCAATCGGGTCCTTGGTCACTTGTACCACCAGCGCCTGGCCCTCGTGCACCAGCGCCGTGATGTTCTCGACCGCCGAGCCTTCGCGCTGGGAAATTTCCGAAGCATGGATGAACGCCGCGCGCTCCAGGCCAATGTCGACGAAGGCTGCCTGCATGCCTGGCAGCACACGCACCACCTTGCCCTTGTAGATATTGCCGACGATGCCACGGCGCTGAGTGCGCTCGACGTGCACTTCCTGCAGCACCCCGTTTTCCACCACCGCCACGCGTGACTCCATCGGGGTGATGTTGATCAGGATCTCTTCACTCATGGCAGGCTCTCGTCAAATGTTTCTTGTAATGATGGATGGCGAAGGAAGAGCTGGCTACCGCGGGTTTGTTACCTCTGCTGCAGGCACGAGCGGCTGCCAGCAGGCAATGCCGAACTGGCCGAGCAATTCTGCGGTTTCACACAGCGGCAAACCCACCACTGCCGAATAGCTGCCGGCCAGGCCGGTGACGAACACCGCGCCCAGGCCCTGGATGGCATAACCGCCCGCCTTGTCCGCCGGTTCGCCGCTGGCCCAGTAACGTTGCGCTTCATCGGCACTGATCGGGCGAAAATGCACGCTGCTGGCCACGCACAGGCTGCGCACGCGCAAGCCATCGTTCAGGGCGACAGCGGTCAGCACCTGGTGCTCGCGGCCGCCCAGATCAGCCAGCATGGCCAAGGCATCCTCGCGATTTTGTGGTTTCCCCAGAATACGCCCCTCGAGCACCACTGCCGTGTCTGCGCCGAGCACCACAGCACGGCGCTCGGGGGCCGTGGCGTTGTCGGGTTGGGCGAGGCAGGCCAGGCCAGCGGCAGCCTTGGCCCGGGCCAGACGCTCGACGTAAGCCTGGGCGCTTTCATCGGCCAGCGGGGTTTCGTCGATGGGGGCGCTGATGACGCTGAACGGCACGCCGATCTGGGTCAGCAGTTCACGGCGGCGAGGCGAGCCGGAGGCCAGGTAAAGCGGGTTCATGCAGACATCTCCCTGTCAGCGGCGCATCGCCGTCAGTTGATACGCAAGCGGCGACGCAGGTCGCGCAGGGCGAAACTGATCCACGGCCAGAGCAAGGCGCTGATCACCGCCGACCAGACCAATGCCAGGGTGGGCAAACGGTTGCCGGTCAGCGCGCTAAGCCACAGCTGGATCAGCTGGGCAATGCCGAAGATCACCAGAATGACCAGGCTTTGCTGCCACATGGGGAACATGCGCAGGCGCTGCTGCAAGGACAGCACCAGGAAGGTGATCAGGGTAAGGATAAGCGCGTTCTGCCCGAGCAAGGTGCCGTACAGCACATCCTCGGCCAGGCCCAGCACGAACGCCGTGGTCATGCCCACCTTGTGCGGCATTGCCAGGGTCCAGAACGAAACCAGCAAGGCTAGCCACATAGGCCGGAACACTTCCATGAACTGCGGCATGGGCGAAACGCTGAGCAGCAGGCCGATGGCGAAAGTCAGCCAGATCACCCAGCCGTTGTTGCGGCGCGATGCAGCCATCATTGTCTCCGGGTGTGGGCGGGGGCAGCCGGCGCTGCCGCCGGGGCAGTACCAGGGGCCGCTGGCTGCGCGGCCGGGGCCGTTGGCGTGGCCGGGCTGGCCGGCGCTGCCGGGGTACCTGTGGCTGGTGCGGCCTGCTCGCCGGTTGTGGCTGGCTGGCTGGCGGGCGCGGCGCCCTTGCGGTCGGCTTCCTCCTGGGCCATGGCAGCATCGGTGGCACGCTGCTCTGGGGTGCGCCGGTCACTGAACACCAGCAGCATGTAGCGGCTGCGGTTGAGCGCGGCGGTGGGGATGGCACGCACGATAGCGAACGGCTGGCCGGAGTCGTGGATCACTTCATTGACGGTGGCCACCGGGTAGCCGGCCGGGAAGCGCTGGCCCATGCCCGAACTGACCAACAGGTCGCCTTCCTTGATGTCGGCAGTATCGGCCACATGGCGCAATTCGAGGCGCTCGGGGTTACCGGTACCGCTGGCGATCGCGCGCAAGCCATTGCGGTTGACCTGCACCGGAATGCTGTGGGTGGTGTCGGTCAGCAGCAGCACCCGCGAGGTATAAGGCATCAACTCGACCACCTGGCCCATCAGACCCCGGGCATCGAGCACCGGCTGGCCAAGGAACACCCCGTCACGCTCGCCCTTGTTGATCAGGATACGGTGCGTGAAGGGGTTGGGGTCGACCCCGATCAGCTCGGCCACTTCGACCTTTTCGTTGACCAGCGCCGAGGAGTTGAGCAATTCGCGCAGGCGCACGTTCTGTTCGGTCAGGGCCGCCAGCTTCTGCAGGCGCCCCTGCAACAGCAGGGCCTCGGTCTTGAGCTTCTCGTTTTCGGCAATCAGTTCGGTGCGGCTACCGAACTGGCCCGCCACGCCCTGCCAGGCACGCTGCGGCAAGTCGGTGATCCAGTACGACTCCATCAGCACCAGGCCCATCTGGCTGCGGACCGGTTTGAGCACGTCGAAGCGCGCGTCGACAACCATCAACGCGACTGACAGCACCACCAGAACGAGCAGGCGAACGCCCAGCGAAGGGCCCTTGGAGAAAAGCGGTTTAATGGGCCGTTCCTCGTGGACGACTCAGGAGGTCATTGGACATGGGACAACGCACCAGCCTGGTTGCGGGTTGACGGATACGGCGCCCGTGTGGGCGCCAGCCCAGCACATACAGGTAGCACTGTGCGTACTACCTGTAAACCGGGCGCTCATGAACCGCGAGCAGGATCACTCGCTGGAGAGCAGGTCCATCGCGTGCTTGTCCATCATCTCCAGGGCGCGACCACCGCCACGGGCGACACAGGTCAGCGGGTCTTCGGCGACGATCACCGGCAGGCCGGTTTCCTGGGCCAGCAGCTTGTCGAGGTCACGCAGCAGTGCACCACCACCGGTCAACACCAAGCCACGCTCGGCGATGTCGGAGGCCAGCTCGGGCGGGGATTGCTCGAGGGCGCTCTTGACCGCCTGGACGATTGTCGCCAGCGATTCCTGCAGCGCTTCGAGGACTTCGTTGGAGTTCAGGGTGAAGGCACGCGGCACGCCTTCGGCCAGGTTACGGCCACGCACGTCGACTTCGCGCACTTCGCCGCCCGGGTAGGCAGTACCGATTTCCTGCTTGATGCGCTCGGCGGTGGATTCGCCGATCAGGCTGCCGTAGTTGCGGCGTACGTAGGTCACGATGGCTTCATCGAAGCGGTCACCGCCAACACGCACGGACTCGGCGTAGACCACACCGTTGAGCGAGATCAGCGCGATTTCGGTGGTGCCACCACCAATATCGACGACCATCGAACCGCGGGCCTCTTCTACCGGCAGGCCGGCACCGATGGCGGCAGCCATTGGCTCTTCGATCAGGAACACTTCACGGGCACCGGCCCCCAGGGCCGACTCGCGAATGGCGCGGCGCTCTACCTGGGTCGATTTGCACGGTACGCAGATCAGCACGCGCGGGCTTGGCTGCAGGAAGCTGTTCTCGTGAACCTTGTTGATGAAATACTGCAACATCTTTTCGCAAACGCTGAAGTCGGCGATCACGCCGTCCTTCATCGGACGAATGGCTGCAATGTTGCCAGGCGTACGGCCCAGCATGCGTTTGGCTTCGGTACCGACGGCGACGACGCTTTTCTGGTTGCCATGGGTACGGATGGCAACAACCGAGGGCTCATTCAGGACGATACCGCGCTCACGCACGTAAATAAGGGTGTTGGCAGTACCCAGGTCGATGGAAAGATCGCTGGAAAACATGCCACGCAGTTTCTTGAACATGGGAAAGTGACCCTGGGGAAAGCGTGGGTAAAAAAGTGCGGCAAACTCTAACAATGGCAGGGATTTTGGGCAAGGAGCCAATATGTTAAATTGGCTGTTTTTCCGAGCACGCCAGCAGAAATTCGCGGCTGTTAGACCGCCAAAAAGCTGACATGTTCCTCACTGCGGACCCAAATTCCGTTCTTTGTTTCCCTTGGAGATCCCCATGGCGCTTGAACGCTGCGACGTGGAAAAGATCGCCCATCTGGCCCGCCTGGGCCTGAATGATGGCGAACTGCCACGCATTACCGACGCCCTGAACAGCATTCTTGGGCTGGTCGACCAGATGCAAGCTGTCGACACCACTGGCATCGAGCCCCTGGCTCACCCGCTGGAGGCCAGCCAGCGCCTGCGTCCCGACCAGGTCACCGAAAGCAATCAGCGCGACGCTTACCAGGCCATCGCGCCATCGACCGAAAGCGGTCTGTACCTGGTTCCCAAAGTCATCGAGTAAGGGATAGAGCCTGCCATGCACCAATTGACCCTGGCCGAGATCGCCCGCGGACTCGCCGACAAGTCGTTTTCTTCCGAAGAGCTGACCGGCGCGCTGCTGGCGCGCATCAAGCAGCTCGACCCACAGCTCAACAGTTTCATCAGCGTCACCGACGAGCTGGCCCTGGGCCAGGCACGTGCCGCCGACGCCCGTCGCGCCGCTGGCGAAACCGGCGCGCTGCTGGGTGCGCCCATCGCCCACAAAGACCTGTTCTGCACCAACGGCGTGCGCACCAGCTGCGGCTCGAAGATGCTCGACAACTTCAAGGCGCCGTATGACGCCACCGTGGTCGCCAAGCTGGCCGACGCCGGCATGGTCACCCTGGGCAAGACCAACATGGACGAGTTCGCCATGGGTTCGGCCAACGAATCCAGCCACTACGGCGCGGTGAAGAACCCGTGGAACCTGGAACACGTGCCAGGCGGCTCGTCCGGCGGCTCTGCCGCGGCCGTGGCGGCGCGCCTGCTGCCAGCCACCACCGGCACCGACACCGGCGGGTCGATCCGCCAGCCGGCGGCGCTGACCAACCTCACCGGCCTGAAACCGACGTACGGTCGTGTTTCTCGCTGGGGCATGATTGCCTACGCCTCCAGCCTCGACCAGGGTGGCCCATTGGCGCGCACCGCCGAAGACTGCGCCTTGCTGCTGCAAGGCATGGCCGGCTTCGACGCCAAGGACTCCACCAGCATCGAGGAGCCGGTGCCGGACTACAGCGCCAACCTCGGCGCCTCCTTGCAGGGCCTGCGCATCGGCCTGCCCAAGGAGTACTTCGGTGCAGGCCTGGACCCACGCATTGCCGACCTGGTGCAGGCCAGCGTCAAGGAGCTGGAAAAGCTCGGTGCCGTGGTCAAGGAAATCAGCCTGCCGAACATGCAGCACGCCATTGCGGCGTACTACGTGATCGCACCTGCCGAGGCCTCGTCCAACCTGTCGCGTTTCGACGGTGTGCGCTTCGGCTACCGCTGCGAGGCGCCCAAAGACCTGACCGACCTGTACAAGCGTTCGCGTGGCGAAGGTTTCGGCGTTGAAGTCCAGCGCCGCATCATGGTCGGCACCTACGCCCTGTCGGCCGGCTACTACGACGCGTACTACGTGAAGGCGCAACAGATCCGCCGCCTGATCAAGAACGACTTCATGGCCGCTTTCAACGAGGTCGATCTGATCCTTGGCCCGACCACGCCTAACCCGGCCTGGAAGCTGGGCGCCAAGAGCAGCGACCCGGTCGCCGCCTACCTCGAAGACATCTACACCATCACCGCCAACCTGGCGGGCCTGCCGGGCCTGTCGATGCCCGCGGGCTTCGTCGACGGCCTGCCGGTCGGCGTACAGCTGCTGGCGCCGTACTTCCAGGAAGGCCGGTTGCTCAACGTCGCGCACCGCTACCAGCAAGTGACCGACTGGCACACCCGTGCCCCCAACGGCTTCTGAGGAGTTCACACATGCAATGGGAAGTTGTGATCGGGCTGGAAATCCACACTCAGCTCGCCACCCAGTCGAAGATCTTCTCCGGCAGCGCTACCACCTTCGGCTCCGAGCCGAATACCCAGGCCAGCCTGGTTGACCTGGGCATGCCGGGCGTTCTGCCGGTGCTGAACCAGGAAGCCGTGCGCATGGCCTGCATGTTCGGCCTGGCCATCGATGCCGAGATCGGCAAGCGCAACGTGTTCGCGCGCAAGAACTACTTCTACCCCGACCTGCCCAAGGGCTACCAGATCAGCCAGATGGACCTGCCGATCGTCGGCAAGGGCCACTTGGACATCGCCCTGGAGGACGGCACCATCAAGCGTATCGGGGTCACCCGCGCGCACCTGGAAGAAGACGCAGGCAAAAGCCTGCACGAAGACTTCAGCGGCTCCACCGGCATCGACCTGAACCGCGCCGGCACACCGCTGCTGGAGATCGTGTCCGAGCCTGACATGCGCAGCGCCAAGGAGGCCGTGGCGTACGTCAAGGCGATCCACGCCCTGGTGCGCTACCTGGGCATCTGCGACGGCAACATGGCCGAGGGCTCGCTGCGCTGCGACTGCAACGTATCAATCCGCCCGAAGGGCCAGGCCGAATTCGGTACCCGCTGCGAGATCAAGAACGTCAACTCGTTCCGCTTCATCGAGCGCGCCATCAACAGCGAGATCCAGCGCCAGATCGACCTGATCGAGGATGGCGGAAAGGTGGTGCAGGAAACCCGCCTGTACGACCCGAACAAAGATGAAACCCGCTCCATGCGCAGCAAAGAGGAAGCCAACGACTACCGTTACTTCCCCGACCCGGACCTGCTGCCGGTCGTAATCGAGGACAGCTACCTCGACAGCATCCGCGCTGCCCTGCCCGAGCTACCGCCGCAGAAGGTCGAGCGCTTCCAGCGCCAGTACGGCCTGTCGGCCTACGATGCCAATGTGCTGGCCTCCAGCCGCGAACAGGCAGACTACTTCGAAGAAGTGGTGAAAATTGGCGGTGACGCCAAGCTGGCCGCCAACTGGGTCATGGTCGAACTGGGGAGCCTGCTGAACAAGCTGGGCGTGGAGATCGACCAGGCACCGGTCAGCGCCGCGCAACTGGGTGGCATGCTGCTGCGCATCCGCGATAACACCATCAGCGGCAAAATCGCCAAGACCGTGTTCGAAGCCATGGCTGGCGGTGAAGGCGATGCCGACAGCATCATCGAAAGCAAAGGCCTGAAGCAGGTCACCGACACCGGCGCAATCGAGAAGATGCTCGACGAAATGCTGGCCGCCAATGCCGAGCAGGTGGAACAGTACCGCGCGGCTGATGAAGCCAAGCGTGGCAAGATGTTCGGCTTCTTCGTCGGCCAGGCCATGAAAGCCTCCAAAGGCAAGGCCAACCCGGGGCAGGTGAACCAAATGCTCAAGGCCAAGCTCGAAGGGTGATTGTTTTATCCCTGTAGTCCTGCGAGGGCTTCGCCCTCGTTCGCGGACATGCCCGCTCCCACAGGTACAGCGCCGACCTGTGGGAGCGTCGCACTAGGAGAGCACCTGACTTGCTAAAACGATCCCTCGGCACCCTCGCCCTGTTTTCGTTCCTGGCCGGCTGCGCCAGCCATGACATCGACCCGCGCGGTTACGACCAGACCGGCACCGCTTCCTATTACGGCTCGCGCCACCACGGCAAACGCACCGCCAGCGGCGAACCGTTCAACCAGCACGGCTTTACCGCCGCCCACCGCAGCCTGCCGTTTGGCAGCCGCGTTCTGGTGACCAACATGGCCAACCAGCGCAGTGTGGTGGTACGCATCAACGACCGTGGCCCGCATACCCGCGGCCGGCTGATCGACCTGTCACGCGCCGCCGCCGAAAAAATCGGCATGCTGCGTAGCGGCACTGCGCGGGTGCGGGTACAAGGGCTTAGCGACTGACGCAACAGGAGCTCGACCATTTTCGACCTGGCCACCCTTCCCACCTTCAGCCTGCTGCAACTGGGCACAGCCCTGCTGTTGCTGGTAGGCGGCGCCGAACTGCTGGTGCGCGCAGCCCTGCGCCTGGCGCAGCGCCTGCATGTGCGCCCGCTGATCATCGGCTTGAGCCTGGTCGCCTTCGGCAGCACCGCACCCCAGCTGACCGTCAGCCTGCAGGCGGCCTACCAGGGCGCGCCGGATGTTGCAGTCGGCAGCGTGGTCGGCAGCAATATCTTCAATGTGCTGGTGGTGCTCGGCCTGGCCGCATTGATCATTCCGCTGCGGGTTTCGCGCCAGTTGGTACGCCTGGACATACCGCTGATGATCCTCGCCAGCGGCCTGGTCTACGCACTGTGCGCCAACGGCCAGCTGGGCCGGTTCGAAGGTGGGTTGCTGTTGCTGGGCCTGGCCGGCTACCTGGCCATGCTCTGGCACCAGTCGCGCCATTACGCACGCACCTACCCTGCCCCCGACGCCGCCCAGGCCAGCGCCGGGCGCTTCTGGTCAGCCACCGTGCTGCAGGTGCTGTTCGGCTTGGGCCTGTTGAGCCTGGCAGGCCACTGGCTGCTTGAAGCCGCCGTCGAGGTAGCCACCGACCTGGGCCTGTCCGAGCGCGTCATCGGGCTGACCGTGGTCGCTGTGTGCACCTCTCTGCCGGAATTGGCCGCCGCCTTGATTGCGGCCCTGCGGGGCGAGCGGGAGATCGCCGTGGGCACGGTCATCGGCAGCAACCTGTTCAACCTGCTGGCGGTGCTGGGCCTGACCGCACTGGTGACCCCGCAGCCGCTGTCGATTTCACCCAATGCACTGTCGTTCGACCTGCCCGTGATGCTCGGCGTTGCCGTACTGAGTATGCCGGTGTTCTATTCCGGCTACCGCATTACCCGCGCCGAAGGGCTGGTCTTCCTGTGCCTGTACCTGGCTTACGGCCTGCACGTCGCGGCCTTCACCATGGGGCTGCCGCTGGCCGGCCGCCTTGAGCGGCTGATGCTGTTCTACGTGCTGCCGCTACTGGCCCTGGTGTTGCTGTACACCACCGTGCGCGCCTGGCGGCGGCAGCATTGAGGGGCATGGATAGGCAGCGCGCCAGGGCCACCAGGCGGCGAAAGGCTGGTGGCCTGCCCCTCACGAACAAGCCCGACTCAGTACTTCGCCTGGCGAGCCTTCTTCAGCTTGAAGGCCACCCAGAGCGCGGCAATCCATGCCGGTATCAGCATCACTGAAATGCGAATCGGCGGGGTGAGGTACATCACCACCAGGATCAACACGATGAATGCCAGGCACAGGTAGTTGGTCAGCGGGTGCCCCAGGCTCTTGTAGAACGGGGTGATGCCCGCGGCCAGCTTGGCTTTGCGAAACTTCAGGTGGGTGATGCTGATGCTCGCCCAGTTGATCACCAGCGCCGATACGGCCAAGGCCATCAACAAGCCAAAGGCTTCACCCGGCATCAGGTAGTTGATCACTACGCACAAGCCGGTGGCGAACGCCGATACCCCCAGCGCTGTCAGGGGCACGCCGCTGCGGCTGACCTTCAGCAACTGGCGCGGCGCATCGCCCTGGCTGGCCAGGCCGAACAGCATGCGGCTGTTGGCATACACACAGCTGTTGTACACCGACAGCGCGGCGGTAAGCACCACAATGTTGAGGATGGTAGCCACCAGGTCGCTGTCCAGTTCGTGGAAGATCATCACGAACGGGCTACCGCCTTGCACCACCTTCTGCCACGGGTACAACGACAGCAGCACGGCCAGCGCGCCGATGTAGAAAATGAGGATACGGTACACCACCTGGTTGGTGGCCTTGGGAATGCTCTGGCGCGGGTTGTCGGCCTCGGCAGCGGTAATGCCCACCAACTCCAGGCCGCCGAACGAGAACATGATCACCGCCAACGCCATCACCAGGCCGCCGACGCCATTGGGGAAGAACCCGCCGTACTGCCACAGGTTGGCTACGCTGGCATCGGCGCCGCCCTGCCCGCTGCTCAGCAACCAGGCACCGAAGCCGATCATGCTGACGATGGCCACCACCTTGACCAGGGCGAACCAGAACTCCATTTCGCCATAGACCTTGACCTGGGTAAGGTTGATCAGGTTGATCACCACGAAAAAGATCGCCGCGGTGGCCCAGGTCGGAAATTCCGGCCACCAGTACTGCACGTAGATACCCACAGCCGTAAGCTCGGCCATGCCGACCAGCACGTACACCACCCAGTAGTTCCAGCCCGAGACGAACCCGGCAAACTCGCTCCAGTATTGGTGGGCGAAATGGCTGAAGCTGCCGGCGACCGGCTCTTCCACCACCATTTCACCCAGCTGGCGCATGATCAGGAAGGCCATCAGGCCGGCGATGGCATAACCCAGCAGTACCGAGGGGCCAGCCAGCTGGATGGTCTGGGCGATGCCCAGGAACAACCCGGTACCGATGGCCCCACCCAGCGCAATCAGCTGGATGTGGCGATTCTTCAGCCCGCGCTGTAACCGCTCGGGCGTGCTCTGGTCTTGCATGAAGTGTCCTTTAGCTCAGTGAGGCAGTGTTGTTGCTGTTGTTTGCAGTCAAGGATCTAGATCCATCCGCCCCACTGCAAGATGAAAATACCAATGTTGGTGGTGATTGCTGCCATCAACGTGGTGATCACGATGATCGACGCCGCCAATTGGTGGTTGCCGTTGGCGGCGCGCGCCATCACGTAGCTGGCGGCCGCCGTCGGGCTACCGATGTACAGGAACAGAATGCCCAGCTCGGCACCGCGAAAACCACACAGCCAGGCACCCAGGGTGCCGAGCAGCGGTAACCACACCATCTTCACCAGGCTGGCATCAATGGCCAGGCGGCCACTGTCGCGCAGTGCCGCCAGCGACAGGGTGCCGCCGATGCAGATAAGCGCCAGTGGCAGGGTCATCTGCGCCAGGTAGTCGCCTGAAGTGAGTAGCCAGTTGGGCAGCGGCACCTGACCGTAGGCCATCGGGGTCGCCACCAGTACGCTGATGATCAGCGGGTTGCTGAAAATGCTCTTGCAGATGCTCCAGGGGTCGGACTTGAGGTCCGGGCTGTACACCGCCAGCACCACCGCAGACAGCGAGTTGTACATGAGGATGACCACGCCGGCGAGTACCGCCCCCAGGGAAATACCATAGTCCCCGTACAGGCTGGCGGCCAAGGCCAGGCCAATGACGCCGTTATTGCCGCGAAAGGCGCCTTGGGCATAGATACCGCGATCGGCCATGGGGCTGCGCCAGACAGCCATGCCCCAGGCAAAGGCGAAGCCGATCAGGGTCGCAACGATGAAGTAGAGGATGACCCCGGGCTGGACCGCCGTAGCCAGGTCAGCGTGGTAGATGCCCAGGAACAGCAGGGCCGGCATGCACACGTTGAACACCAGCTGCGAAGCGACCTGGTTGAAGTTGTCGTCGATCAGGCGAATGCGTTTGAGCAGCACGCCCATGAACAGCATGGCGAAAACCGGTGCCGTGATATTCAGCGTCTGGATGAGAAGGGCGAGCATGCGCTAGCGATCCTGGAGGGGTTGCCGTCAGGTGGCAATGATACGCCAACAGCCGGGATTTGCGGGGATCGCGGGGTGTTACAGATAAATTTCTGTACACACCGGCCCTATCGCCGGCTTGCCAGCGATGAGGCCGGTACAGGCAATATGAATCAGCGCCGAACTGGACGCTTCTGCAGTTTGCGCTGCAAGGTCCGCCGGTGCATGCCCAGCGCCCGTGCGGTGGCCGAGATATTGCCATCGTGCTCGGTCAGTACACGCTGGATATGCTCCCACTGCAGGCGGTCGACCGACATCGGGTTTTCCGGCACCAACGCGTCCAGGTCGGTGTGCTCCGACAGCAACGCCGCCAGCACGTCGTCGGCATCAGCCGGTTTGCACAGGTAGTTGCAGGCGCCGCGCTTGACCGCCTCCACCGCTGTGGCAATGCTCGAATAACCGGTCAGGATCACCACGCGCATTTCCGGGTCCAGCTCCAGCAGCTTGGGCAGCAGCACCAGGCCGGAGTCGCCGTCCATCTTCAGGTCCAGCGTGGCGTAATCGGGCAGGTCCTGCTGGGCCAGGATCAAGCCCTCTTCAGCGGAACTGGCAGTGCTCACGCGGAACCCGCGACGGCTCATGGCACGCGCCATGACCCGGGTGAAGGTGGCATCGTCATCCACCAGCAGCAGGTGGGGCAGCTCTTCGCTCTCGACCTGGTTTTCTTCGCTCATCATTCATCTCCTCGCTTGCCATAGGGCAGGCGCAGTTCGGTCAGGGTGCCACCCTGCTCATGACTATAAAGTTTTACCGAACCGCCCGCACGGGTCACGCTGGCCTTGCTCAAGAACAGGCCCAGGCCGAAACCTTTGCCCTTGGTGGTAATGAAGGGTTTGCCGATGGCTTCGGCAATGGCTGGCGGCACGCCAGGGCCATGGTCGCGAATGCTGATCACGATATCCTGAGCGTCCCAGTCCAGGCGCACTTCGAGGTCATCGGGGCAGGCATCGGCCGCATTGTTCAACAGGTTCAGCAGCGCCTGGGTCAGATCCGGTGGCGGGGTCAGGCGCGGCACCTGGCCGTCACGCAGGCGCTGGAAGCGGTAGCTGCTTTCCGGGCGCATCAGGTGCCAGCGGTTCAGCGCTTCGTCCAGCCAGGCGGTGACATCCTGCTCGACTACCGCCAGGCGGCGGTTGGCTTCAGCGGCGCGTACCAGTTGTTGCAGAGTTTCCTTGCACAGCTTCACCTGGTCCTGAAGGATTTGCAGGTCTTCCTGCAACAGCGGGTCGGTGTGGTCCTGGCGCATTTCATTGATCAGCACACTCATCGTGGCCAGCGGCGTGCCCAGCTCATGAGCGGCGCCGGCGGCCTGGGTGGCTACGGCCAGCAACTGCTCGTCGCGCAGGCTTTCTTCACGCCGCTCGGAGCGTAGTTGCTCCTGGCGCCGCAGCTCTTCAGCCATGCGTGCCGCAAAGAAGGTAATCACCGCCGCCGCCAGGGCAATACTCAGCCACATGCCGTACACCTGCATCTTGTCCCGCGCCATGGGCAGGCCTTCGAGCGGGTAGAACTGCACCAGCAGCAAGCTGTAGGCGGTCAGGGCAATACCGGACAGGATCAGCGAATACAGCCACGGCAGGGTCACTGCGGCAATGGCCAACGGTACCAGGTAGTAGGACACGAACGGGTTGGTCGAGCCGCCGGAGTAATACAGCAAGGCACTGTGGATCAACAGGTCACAGGCCAGCTGCAGGGCGTATTCCATTTCGGTGACGGGCACCGACAAGCGCAGGCGCAGGGCGGTGAAGGCACACAGCAGCGACGACAAGGCCAAGGTGCCGGCCAGTGATAGCCAGGGTAAGGGCAGCAGTTCGGTCCAGTAGGCGACACCGACCGAGCCGGCCTGGGCAGCCAGGACCAGCACACGAATGACGGTCAGGCGCCAGAGGTTCTGGCGGGTAGCGGATAACGGTTGTACGGCGGCGAGCATGAGCTCTCCTGATGAGTGCTCCAGAAAATCGGCTGGAGTATACCGAAGCCGCGCCCTCTGCTGCAGCGCTGCGGCAAAGCGCCACACTTTGTCACACTGTCATGATGGCACTGTTGAACCCACTACACTGATGCCGGTCTGATAGGCCATGCGTGGCATGGATGACCAGCGCCCACGCCTTTTATTGCCAAGGAGTACCACATGCACATTCCACGTCACGGCGCCGCCCTGATCATGTCTTGCGGCCTGCTCGCCAGCCTGCCGGCACTGGCGGCCGATGAACCGCGCTACAACCAGGTATCGCTGCGCGCCGAGGTCAGCAAAGAAGTGGCGCGCGACCTGATGGTCGTGACCTTGTATAGCGAAGCGCAGAACAGCGACCCCGGCAAGCTCGCCAAGCAGATCACCGAAACCATGAACAAGGCCGTGCAGCAGTCGCGCCAGGTCAAGGATGTGAAGATCAGCCAGGGCAGCCGCAACAGCTACCCCGTTTACGACAGCAAAGGCCAGAAGATCACCGGCTGGCGTGAACGCGCCGAGCTGCGCCTGGAAAGCGCCGATTTCCCGGCCCTCTCGCAACTGACCGCCGACCTGCTGCAAGAGCTGAAAATGGGTGGCATGGACTTCTCCATCGCGCCGGCCACGCGCAAGTCCAGCGAAGACGAGCTGCTCAAGGATGCCGTCGATGCGTTCAAGGCACGTGCACAACTGGCCACGCAAGCCTTGGGCGGCACAGGCTACAAAGTGGTCAGCCTGAACCTGAACAGCAGCGGCTACCCACGGCCGTACCTGCGCAGCGCCCCCATGGCCATGAAGGCCATGAGCGCAGATGAAGCGGCGCCGGCGCCGGACATCGAAGCCGGTACCAGCGAGGTGAGCATGAATGCTGATGGGTTGATTGAAGTGCAGATGCCTTAAGCAACTAACAGCGGTATGCGCGGCCTGGGAGCGCGCCGGGCCGGGGGCGCCCCCTGGGGTAGCTGTGTGCTGCACGGGGGGCCGCTGCGCGCGGCCCATCGCGACGCAAGGCCGCTCCTACAGGGGCCGTGTGGGGGCTGAAAAAAGCGTTTCAGACCTTTCTTACGCACCGTTCAGGTGCATCCTACAAAATTCCTGCCTAGAAACACCTCGAAAAAAGCCATCATTTTGCCCACGCAAACGTTTAACTTCGCCGAAAGTTATAGCGATGCGACATCCATGTACGTTCGTGCCACATTCCCGGCGCCAACTATCCTTGTACCTGTTGCATTGGGAACATCCCCTGCATAAGTATCCGCAGGTCGGCTCACGAGGCCACCTCACTCGAAAAATGACAAAAATGAGGCCACCATGCTCAAACACGCAGTCATACCGTTCCTGCTCGGTGCAGGCTTGCTCACCGGTGCTCCGTCGGCACTTGCCGCGTCCAACCTGGTGTTCTGCTCCGAAGGCAGCCCGGCCGGCTTCGATCCAGGGCAGTACACCACCGGCACCGACTTCGACGCCTCGGCCGAAACCGTCTTCAACCGCCTGACGCAGTTCGAACGCGGCGGCACTGCAGTGATACCCGGCCTGGCCACCCGCTGGGACGTGTCCGACGATGGCAAGACCTACACCTTCCACCTGCGCGAGGGGGTGAAGTTCCACACCACCGACTACTTCAAGCCGACCCGCCCGTTCAACGCCGACGACGTGCTGTTCACCTTCAACCGCATGCTCGACAAGGACCACCCCTTCCGCAAGGCCTACCCGACCGAGTTCCCGTACTTCACCGACATGGGCATGGACAAGAACATCGCCAAGCTGGAGAAGCTTGACGAGCACACCGTCAAGTTCACCCTCAACGAGGTCGATGCAGCGTTCATCCAGAACCTGGCCATGAGCTTCGCCTCGATCCAGTCCGCAGAATACGCCGACCAGTTGCTCAAGAACGGCAAGGCCGCCGACATCAACCAGAAGCCGATCGGCACCGGCCCGTTTGTGTTCAGCAAGTACCAAAAGGACGCGCAGATCCGCTTCAAGGGCAACAAAGACTACTGGAAGCCCGAGGACGTGAAGATCGACAACCTGATCTTCGCCATCACCACCGACGCCTCGGTGCGCATGCAGAAGCTGAAAAAGAACGAATGCCAGGTCACCCTGTTCCCACGCCCGGCCGACATCGAGCCGCTGAAGGCCGACAAGAACCTGCAGATGCCCCAGCAGGCCGGCTTCAACCTGGGTTACATCGCCTATAACGTGATGGACCAGATCAAGGGCAGCAACCAGCCCAACCCCATGGCCCAGCTGAAAGTGCGCCAGGCGCTGGACATGGCCGTGGACAAGAAGCGCATCATCGAGTCGGTCTACCAGGGCGCCGGCCAGCTGGCGGTCAACGCCATGCCGCCCACCCAATGGTCGTATGACACCAGCATCAAGGACGCACCGTTCGACCCGGAAAAAGCCAAACAACTGCTCAAGGAAGCCGGCATCAAGGAAGGCACCGAAATCACCCTGTGGGCCATGCCCGTGCAGCGCCCGTACAACCCCAATGCCAAGCTGATGGCCGAAATGCTGCAGTCCGACTGGGCCAAGATCGGCATCAAGGCGAAAATTGTCAGCTATGAGTGGGGCGAGTACATCAAGCGCTCCAAAGCCGGCGAACAGGGCGCCATGCTGATTGGCTGGAGCGGCGACAACGGTGACCCGGACAACTGGTTAGGCACCCTCTACGGCTGCGATGCCATTGACGGCAACAACTTCTCCAAGTGGTGCTACAAGCCCTACGACAGCCTGATCAAACAGGCCAAGGCCACCTCCGACCAAGCCAAGCGCACCGAGCTGTACCAGCAGGCACAGCACATCCTCAAGGAGCAGGTGCCGATCACCCCGATCGCCCACTCCACCGTCTACCAGCCGATGAGCGTCAAGGTGAAGGACTTCAAGATCAGCCCGTTCGCGCTGAACGCCTTCTACGGCGTCAGCGTGGACAAATAGGGTAGCCCCGGCACCCGCCAGGCGGTGGGTGCCCTCCCCTCCAATCACTGATTTCTGTCGGCCTGCAGCTATCCGCTGCGGGGTCGGCACACTGTTGCCGCCATTCGTACCCGTAGGCGGTGCAAACAGAGGAAAAGGACTTGCCATGCGCCACGCCACCCGACTTGCTGCCCTGCTGGCCCTGGGCCTGATCAGCCAGGCCCCCCACCTGTACGCCAACAGCCTGGTGTTCTGCTCCGAAGGCAGCCCTGCCGGTTTCGACACCGCCCAGTACACCACCGCCACCGACAACGACGCCGCCGAACCGATCTACAACCGCCTGGTCGAGTTCGAACGTGGCGGCACCGCCGTGCACCCTGCCCTGGCTACCCGCTGGGAGGTGTCCGACGACGGCTTGAGCTATACCTTCCACCTGCGTGAAGGGGTCAGGTTCCACAGCAACAAGGCCTTCACGCCCAGCCGCGACTTCAATGCCGACGACGTGCTGTTCACCTTCAACCGCATGCTCGACAAAGCCCACCCGTTCCGCCAGGCCTACCCCACCGAGTTCCCCTATTTCATCAGCATGGGCCTGGACAAGAACATCGCCCGGGTCGAGAAACGCGACCCGCTGACCGTGGTGTTCACCCTGAACGCGGTGGATGCCGCATTCATTCAGAACCTGGCCATGAGCTTCGCCTCGATCCTCTCTGCCGAGTACGCCGAGCAATTGCTGGCCAGCGGGCGTGCCAGTGACATCAACCAGCAGCCGATCGGCACCGGCCCGTTCGTGTTCCAGCGCTACCAGAAGGACTCGCAGATACGCTACAAGGGCAACAAGGCTTACTGGGCCCCCGAGCAGGTCAAGCTCGACAACCTGGTGTTCTCGATCAACGTAGACCCCTCGGTGCGCATCCAGAAACTGCGCCGCAACGAATGCCAGGTCACCCTGCACCCGCGCCCCGCCGACCTGCCGGCCCTTCGCGCCGACAGCCAACTGCAGGTGCTGCAGCAGCCGGGCTTCAACCTCGGCTACATCGCCTACAACACCCGCCATGCACCGTTCGACCGCCTGGCAGTACGCCAGGCGCTGGACATGGCGGTGAACAAGCAAGCCATTATCCAGGCGGTGTACCAGGACGCCGGCCAGCTGGCAGTCAACGCCATGCCACCGACCCAATGGTCCTACGACAACAGCCTCAAGGATGCCCCTTACAACCCGGAAAAGGCCCGCCAACTGCTGCGCCAGGCCGGCGTAGCGCCAGGTACCGAGGTCACCCTGTGGGCCATGCCGGTGCAGCGCCCGTACAACCCCAACGCCAAGCTGATGGCCGAAATGCTGCAGGCCGACTGGAACAAACTCGGCCTCAAGGTGCGCATCGTCAGCTACGAGTGGGGCGAATACGTAAAGCGCATGAAAAACGGCGAGCACGACATCGCCCTGATCGGTTGGACCGGTGACAACGGCGACCCCGACAACTGGCTGGGCACCCTCTACAGCTGTGCCGCCATTGGCAGCAACAACTACTCGCAGTGGTGCGATCCGCAGTACGACAGCCTGGTCATGCAGGCCAAGCGCGTGAGCGACCCGGCGCAACGCAGCGCCCTGTACCAGCAGGCACAGCAGCGCCTCAAGCAGCAGGTGCCGATCACCCCGGTGGCCCATTCCACCGTCAACCAGCCGCTCAGCGTCAAGGTTTCCCAATTCAAGGTCAGCCCGTTTGGGCGCAATGATTTCTCCGGTGTGAGTGTTGACTGATTGCCAACCTGCACCGGCCGCTTCGCCGGTAAAAGCAACAGCGTTCGGATCAAGCCCGGCAACCCCGCGGCAACCCTGGCAACACCGCAGCAAGCACCCGGCCCACAAGGCCGGCCATAACTAGAAAAGAAAGGGAGCTTCAACTTGAAACTATTCACCTTGAGCGCACTGGCCTTATCCATCAGTGCAGTGACCACCGTGGCCCAGGCTGACCCGCAAAGCCAGGCGTTCATTCCCATCACCCTCAAGAGCACCAGCGAGCAAGCCCAGGCCAGCGGTTTCGTCGAGGGGCAGAACCTGTCCGGCAGCACCCGTAACTGGTACGCCCGCGAACGCGCGGCGCGCGCCCCCCTGTGGAAGTACTACAAGAATGACGGCACCCGCCACGACACGCACAGCCGTGAGAACTGGGTGCAGGGCACCATCCTCAACTACAGCTCCGGCTTTACCGAAGGCACCGTCGGCATCGCCGTCGAGGCCGCCGGCTACAATGCCATTGCGCTGCAGCAGAGCCGCCAGGCCGTAGCCGGCCCCAACAACCGCACCCTCACCCACAGCGACGGCGACCCCATTGGCCAGTGGAGCAAGCTGGGCCTGGGCAACATCAAGGCACGCGTGTCCAACACCACCCTCACCCTGGGGCGGCAGTCGGTGGACACGCCCATGATCGCCTACATCGGCAACCGTGCCCTGCCGTCGAGCTTCCAGGGCGTGTTCCTGCACAGCGCCGAGTTCGACAACCTCAACTTCGACCTGGGCACCTTCGACCGCGTTTCGCCGCGCACCGAGCAAAGCCTCAGCAAGTTCCGCAGCGAGTACAGCGCCACTGGCGTGGAAACCGACCGTGCCAGCACTGCCGGCATCAACTACCAGCCGTTCAAGAGCCTGAGCACCAGCCTGTACGCCACCAAAGTCGATGACTTCTGGAACCAGTACTACTTCGGCGCCAACCATGTGCTTGGCGACAGTGCGGTGCTCAGCCTGACCACTGGCCTGAACTACTACAAGACAGTCGACGCCGGCAGCCAGAAGATGGGCAAGATCGATAACGACACCTACAGCCTGTCGTTCGGCCTGACCCACCAGGCGCACACCCTCAGCGCTTCGTGGCAGCAGGTCAACGGCAACGAATACTTCGACTACCTGCACGAAACCAACGGCATCTACCTGGCCAACTCGTTGCTGTCGGACTTCAACGGCCCGAACGAGAAGTCCTTGCAGATTTCCTACGTGCTGAACATGGCGCCCTACGGCGTGCCAGGCTTGAAGTTCAACCTGTACAACGCCCGTGGCTGGGGCATCGATGGCACCCACTACCGTGGCACGGCCTATGACGTAAGGGGCCTGGATGGCGAAACCCATTACGAGTGGGGCATCGGCACCAGCTACGCGGTGCAGAGCGGGCCGCTGAAGGACACCAGTATCCGCGCCACCTACACCACGCACCGCGCCAGTAAAGCGCAGGCCGATGGCAGCCTGGACGAGTTCCGCCTGGTCACCACCATTCCATTCAACATTCTCTGACCGTTTGCGCCACGGCCCGCTGCACGGCGGGCCTTGGCGGCTACGCTGGAATCAATGCACGCAGGGAGTCTTCAACCCATGCACAGAGTTTTCATCAAGTCGCGACCGCTACGCCTGGCGCTGGCTGCGCTGGTGCTCGGCAGTGCCACGCAACTGGCGGCCAAGCCGCTGGTGGTCTGCACCGAAGCCAGCCCGGAGGGCTTCGACGTGGTCCAGTACACCACCGGCGTCACCTTCGATGCGTCCTCTGAAACACTGTTCAACCGCCTGGTGGACTTCAAACCCGGAACCACCGACATCGAGCCGGCCCTGGCCGAGCGCTGGGACATTTCAGCAGACGGCCTGACCTATACCTTTCACCTGCGCAAGGGCGTGAAGTTCCACAGCACCGACTACTTCACACCCACCCGCGAATTCAACGCCGACGATGTGCTGTGGAGCCTGCGGCGCCAGCTGGACCCGGCGCACCCGTGGCACGACAAGACCAGCGTCGGCTACCCGTACTTCGAGAGCATGGCCTTCAGCCAGTTGCTCAAGGCGGTGGACAAGACCGACGAGCATACCGTGGTGATCACCCTCACCCGCCCCGAAGCACCGTTCCTGCATGACATGGCCATGGGCTTCACCTCTATCTATTCGGCAGAATACGGCGACCAGTTGCTCAAAGCCGGCAAGGCCGCCGAGCTGAACAGCAAACCCATCGGCACCGGGCCGTTCATCTTTCAGCGCTACAACAAGGACGCCCAGGTCCGCTTCAAACCCAACCCCGACTACTTCCGCGGCAAACCGCCGGCCGACGCCCTGATCTTCGCCATTGCCACCGACAGCAATGTGCGCCTGCAGAAATTGCGCGCCAACGAGTGCCAGGTGGCGCTGTACCCCAAGCCGGACGACGTGCCGTCGATCAAGGCCGACCGCACCCTCAGGGTGGCCGAGACCGAAGCGCTGGTGACCGGCTACGTTGCCATGAACACCCAGCACAAGTACCTCAGCGACGTGCGCGTGCGTAAAGCCATCAACATGGCGTTCGACCGCCAGACCCACGTCGACCAGTTGTTCGGCAAAGGTAATGCCTTGGTCGGGGTGAACCCCTACCCGCCCAGCATGATGGGCTTCAACCCGGCCAACCAGAACCCGCCGCGTGACCTTGCCAAGGCGCGGGCCCTGCTCAAGGAGGCGGGTGTGCCGGAGGGCACCGTCATCACCCTGTTCACCCGCAACGGCGGTGGCATGACCAACCCCAACCCGCGCCTATCGGCCGAGATGCTGCAGGCCGACCTCGGCCAGATCGGCCTGAAGCTGGATATCCGTGTGATGGAGTGGGCCGAGATGCTGCGCCGCGCCAAGCGCGGTGAAGCCGACCTGGTGTCCACCGGCTGGGCGGGCGACAACGGCGACCCGGACAACTTCCTCACCCCCCTGCTCAGTTGCGAGGCGGCCAAGACCGGCGAGAACTATGCGCGCTGGTGCAACCCTAAGTTCCAGGAGCTGATCAGCCGAGCCCGCGAGGTGGTCGACAACGACGAACGGGCAAGGCTCTATAGCGAGGCATTGAAGGTGTACGATGACGACCAACCGTGGATCAGCATGGCCCACCCGAAGATGTTCACCGCCATGCGTGACAATGTAGAGGGCTACGTGATCAGCCCTCTGGCCAAAAACAACTTCGCCACCACCCGGGTGAAGTAGAACAACGACGACCGCCGGCGCCCAGCAGGGAACCGGCGGCACTGCCGTAGCGTGCTGCTGGCCGTACGGTCTGATGAGGTAACCCCGACAATGTTGAGTTTTATTGCCCGGCGCCTTGGCCTGCTGATACCGACCTTTTTCGGCATCACGTTGCTGACTTTCGCGCTCATACGCCTGATCCCCGGCGACCCGGTGGAAGTGATGATGGGCGAGCGCAGGGTCGACCCCGAAATGCATGCCCAGGCCATGGAGCGCCTGGGCTTGAACAAACCCCTGCCGGTCCAGTACCTGGACTATGTCGGCAAGCTGGCCCAGGGCGACCTGGGTGAATCGCTGCGCACCCGCGAAAGCGTGTGGCGCGAGTTCCTGACCCTGTTCCCGGCCACCCTGGAACTGGCCTTTGCCGCACTGTTGTTCGCTGGCGTGGTCGGCCTGCTGGCCGGGGTGATCGCGGCGCTCAAACGCGGCTCGCTGTTCGACCACGGGGTAATGGGCATATCCCTGGCGGGCTATTCGATGCCGATCTTCTGGTGGGGCCTGATCCTGATCATGTTCTTCTCCGTGAGCCTGGGCTGGACCCCGGTGTCCGGGCGCATCGACCTGCTCTACGACATCGAGCCGAAAACCGGCTTCATGCTGATCGATACCCTGCTCAGCGATGAGGAAGGCTCATTCAAGGACGCGGTGATGCACCTGATTCTGCCTGCCATCGTGCTCGGCACCATCCCGCTGGCGGTAATCGCGCGCATGACCCGCTCATCGATGCTTGAAGTGCTGCGCGAAGACTACATCCGCACAGCCCGTGCCAAAGGCCTGTCGCCGGCCCGGGTGGTGTTCGTGCATGGCCTGCGCAACGCATTGATCCCGGTGCTCACCGTGTTCGGCCTGCAGGTCGGCACGCTGTTGGCCGGTGCGGTGCTGACCGAAACCATCTTCTCCTGGCCGGGCATCGGCAAATGGCTGATCGAAGCCATCGGCGCCCGTGACTACCCCGTGGTCCAGAACGGCATCCTGCTGATCGCCTGCCTGGTAATCCTGGTCAACTTCGTCGTGGACATTCTCTACGGCCTGGCCAACCCACGTATCCGTCATCAGCGCTGAGGCCCTTGCCATGACTAGCCCGATTCCGAAATCCGTGTCGCCGGCCAGCCCGGTGGACCAGAGCCTGCTCTACCCTTCGCCGTACAAAGAATTCTGGCAAGCCTTCGCGCGCAACAAGGGCGCGGTAATGGGCCTGGCGTTCATGTGCCTGGTGGTGTTCTGCGCGCTGTTCGCGCCTTGGGTCGCCCCCCATGACCCCAGCGAGCAGTACCGCGACTTCCTGCTGACCCCACCGGTGTGGCTGGAAGGCGGCACCTGGCAGTTCATCCTTGGCACCGACGAACTTGGCCGCGACCTGCTTTCACGCCTGATCCAGGGCGCGCGGCTGTCGCTGCTGATCGGCCTGTCCTCGGTGGTGATGTCGCTGATCCCGGGCATCCTGCTGGGCCTGCTGGCCGGGTTCTTCCCGCAACTGCTGGGCCCGTCGATCATGCGCCTGATGGACGTGATGCTGGCCCTGCCGTCGCTGCTGCTGGCGGTGGCGATCGTCGCCATTCTTGGCCCAGGCCTGATCAACACGGTGATCGCCATCGCCATCGTGTCGCTGCCCTCTTACGTGCGCCTGACCCGCGCCGCCGTGATGGGCGAGCTGAACCGCGACTACGTCACGGCCGCACGCCTGGCCGGCGCCGGCTTGCCACGCCTGATGTTCGTCACGGTGCTGCCCAACTGCATGGCACCGTTGATCGTGCAGGCCACCTTGAGTTTTTCCTCGGCGATCCTCGACGCCGCCGCCCTGGGCTTCCTTGGCCTGGGCGTGCAGCCGCCCACCCCCGAGTGGGGCACCATGCTGGCTTCGGCGCGTGACTACATCGAGCGTGCCTGGTGGGTGGTGAGCCTGCCCGGCCTGACCATTCTGCTCAGTGTGTTGGCAATCAACCTGATGGGCGACGGCCTGCGCGATGCGCTGGACCCGAAACTCAAGAACGCCGCCTGAGGAGAACGCCATGTCACTGTTACAGATCAACAACCTGAACGTGCGCTTCGGCGACGCCACTGCCGTACCGGTGGTCGATGGCCTGGACCTGGCGGTGGACGCCGGCGAGATCCTGGCGATCGTCGGCGAGTCCGGCTCGGGTAAATCGGTCACCATGATGGCCCTGATGGGCCTGATCGATGCGCCTGGGCGCATTACCGCCGACGCCCTCACCTTCGACGGCACCGACATGCTCAAGCTCAGCGGCCGGCAACGGCGCAAGGTGGTGGGCAAGGACATCGCCATGGTCTTCCAGGACCCGATGACCGCACTGAACCCCAGTTACACGGTAGGTTTCCAGATCGAGGAGGTGCTGCGCCAACACTTGGGCCTGAAGGGCAAGGCGGCGCGCCAACGTGCCCTTGAGCTATTGAAAAAGGTCGAGATCCCGGCGGCGGAAAGCCGCCTGGATGCCTACCCGCACCAGTTGTCCGGCGGCATGAGCCAACGTGTGGCGATTGCCATGGCGATTGCCGGCGAACCCAAGCTGCTGATCGCCGACGAGCCCACCACCGCGCTGGACGTGACGATCCAGGCGCAGATCATGGAGCTGCTGGTGAACCTGCAGAAAGAGCGCAACATGGCGCTGATCCTCATCACCCACGACCTTGCCGTGGTCGCCGAAACGGCCAGGCGGGTGTGCGTGATGTATGCCGGCCAGGCGGTGGAAGTTGGCCAGGTTCCAGAGCTGTTCGACCTGCCGGCCCACCCTTACAGCGAAGCCCTGCTGGCGGCCATCCCCGAACACAGCCTTGGCGCCGAACGCCTGGCCACCCTGCCGGGCATCGTGCCTGGCCGCTACGACCGCCCCGTGGGCTGCCTGCTATCGCCGCGCTGCCCTTATGTACAGGACGACTGCCGGCGCCAGCGCCCGCCCCTCGACCCTCAGGCGCACAGCCTGGTGCGTTGCTTCTACCCGCTGAACCAGGAGGTGGCGTAATGGCCGTGGTTCTGACTGCCCGGGAATTGACCCGGCATTACGAAGTATCCCGCGGGCTGTTCAAAGGCCACGCACTGGTCCGCGCGCTCAACGGCGTGTCGTTCGAGCTGGAGGCCGGCAAGACCCTGGCGGTGGTGGGTGAGTCTGGCTGCGGCAAGTCGACCCTGGCCCGCGCCCTGACATTGATCGAAGAGCCGTCTTCCGGCTCCCTGCAAATTGCCGGCACCGAAGTCACTGGCGCCAGCAAGGCCCAGCGCAAGCAACTGCGCCGCGACGTGCAGATGGTATTCCAGAGCCCCTACGCTTCGCTCAACCCGCGGCAGAAGATTGGCGACCAGTTGGCCGAACCTTTGCTGATCAACACCTCGCTGAGCAAGGCCGAACGGCGAGACAAGGTGCAGAAGATGATGGAGCAGGTCGGCCTGCGCCCCGAGCATTATCAGCGCTACCCGCACATGTTCTCTGGCGGCCAGCGCCAGCGCATCGCCCTGGCCCGGGCGATGATGCTGCAGCCCAAGGTACTGGTGGCAGACGAACCGACCTCGGCGCTGGACGTGTCGATCCAGGCACAGGTACTGAACCTGTTCATGGACTTGCAGAAGGAGTTCAACACCGCCTACGTGTTCATCTCGCACAACCTGGCGGTGGTGCGGCACGTGGCCGACCAGGTGCTGGTGATGTACCTGGGAAGGCCTGCGGAAATGGGGCCCAAGGAGGACATCTACGAGAAGCCGCTGCACCCGTACACCCAAGCACTGCTGTCAGCGACACCGGCGATTCATCCCGACCCGTTGAAGCCGAAAATCAGAATTGCCGGGGAGTTGCCCAACCCGCTGAACCCACCGAACGGCTGCGCCTTCCACAAGCGCTGCCCACATGCCACTGAGCGCTGCGCCAAGGACGTGCCGGCGTTCAGGCAAGTCGGTACGCGGCAAGTGGCCTGTCATTACGCGGAGCAGTTTCTTTAATCAGTTGCCAGAGCGGCCTGCGCTGGCGTGAGGTTCACGCGACCTCTGCAGAAGCGGCCTCGCGCCGCGATGGGCCGCACCGCGGCCCCAGCCGCTCAATGCATGAAAATCCAAATCAGGATAATCACCGGTATCGGCACGCCGATCATCCACAGCAATATCGAGCGCATGTTCAACCTCCGTCAATGGTGGCAATAGCAAAGGGCGGCCTGGGCCGCCCTTTGCTGTCAGTGCATGAACAGTGCAATCAGGATGATCACGGGAATCGGTACTCCAAGCATCCACAGCAATATCGAGCGCATGGTAATTCTCCTTGCTTAACGTTGAACGGTGCGGGTAGTGACGTAGTCGCCTTCCAGCCACTGCACGCGGTCGCGCAGGCGACCGCCATACAGGGCCGCGACGCTGGCGATGAAGGCGCCGCACAGCAACGCGACGAAGGTCCACAGGGCAGTCCAGGCAGCTACCTTGGCGGCAGTATCGGCGGCTTGCTTGGCATCGGTTTTCAGCTGTTGCACCTGAGCCATTACCTGGTCCACACGGGCTTCGGCTTCGGCCTGGGTCAGTCGGGTACGCTGCGCCACCAACTGGGCCAGGTAGGTACGGTCCTCAGGAGGCAGTGCGCCGTCCCCGGCAATGCCCTTGGCCAGAATGCGCGCGGCAACCCCATTGGCAGCGTCTTCGCTGACTGGCGCCGGGCCGTCACCGCGGAACAGGCTGTCGACGAAGTACCCCATCGAATCATTGTTGCTGCCGGTAGCCGCCGATGCACCTGCGGCAGCAGACACCGTGGCCGCTTGCGACGCAGCGCTGGCCCCGGCACCTACCAGGTTGCCCGCCGCGCCCAGCACCAGCATGGCGGCGACCAGGGTGGCAACTGCCCACGACAGGAAGCCATGCGCGGTATCGCGGAAGTACACCTCGTCACCGTGCAGGTTCGCCCACTTCACCCGCAGCCGGCCGGCAATGTAGCCGCCCATGCCCGATGCGATGATCTGCGTGAGCAGCAGCCAGACAATGGTAGAAACGCCCAGGGCTTTGGCACTCGCCCCTTCGTCAGCCCAAGGCGAGGTGGCGGCGAAGCCCAACCCCGCGCCCAGTACCACAAGGATGAGGGAAACGGATGCGGCAGCAGCCGCGCCAGCGAAGATCGCCGCCCAGGAAACACCTGAACGGCTTTGCGTATCGACAGCGGGGTAGTCGGCAGAGGTGATCATGATGTGTGCGCCTTATGTTGTTAGCGAGAATTCCATTCGCGCAGTAACCTTTGCAGTAGCTGTGCCAGCTGTGACAAAAAATGACGCCCATATAAATCAGTGGCTTAGCTCGCTAGCCGCCAGCTGGACCGTGCAAAATGCGCGAAACCGCCCTGTCCATCAGGTGTTCTGCATTCTTGTGATGGCCTGGCCGGCAAGGCATGATCCAGCCATGACGCTCCCCGATGACCCCGCCCAGACTCCACTCACCGCCGAGACCGTGCTGCGCTACCACCTGTGCTGGAAGCACCGTGACCTCGACGGCGTGATGGCGCTTTATCACCCCGATGTCCACTATCACGACTTCTTCCAGAACCGCGTGCTGGGCTATCGCGAACTGCGCGACTACGTGCGCGCCTGCCTACCCCACGAAGCCGGCGAGGACATCGTCCACAGCGACCGTATCCGCGTCGATGGCTGCACCGCGTTCATCCAGTACCAGGTTACGGTGCAGGGCGGCGATGGCCTGGTGGCGTTTCAGTCCAGCGAAGCAATTACCGTGAGGGACGGCCTGATCTGGCGGGTCAACGAATACGCCACCCTGGTGCGCCAGCACGGCAACACCGCGGGCACCGGCGGCGCGCGGCCAGCCACCAGCCGCCTGGGCCTGTCACCGCGGCAGCTGTCGACCATGGCCCAGGACCTGGAACACTATTTTCAGCGCCAGCGCCCCTACCTGGACCCTGAACTGGATCTGCAGCAGGTTGCCGATGCCAGTGGCTACAGCCGTAACCAGATTTCCTACCTGCTGAACCAGGTGCTTGGGCAAAGCTTCTACCGCTACGTCAACCAGGCCCGCCTGCAGCACCTGATGGCCAGCCTTGATGACAACAGCGCCGGAACACCCATCGATGACCTGGCGTTCAACGCTGGCTTCAATTCGCTGTCGGCGTTCTACAAGTGCTTCCGTGAACACACCGGGCTCACACCCAAGGCCTACCTGAAGCAAATTTCCCTGCGTGCACGCACGTAAGACAGCCGCCCACTCGCCCGACTAGGATCGGCCACAGACCTTGACGGACGTGGAGCCGAACCCGATGCAACCCCTGCGCACGCTCAGCCTGTGGATGGACCAGCTCGACGAGCCGCTGTGCGCCCGCCCGGCCCTGCGCGACGACCTGGACGCGGATGTGTGCATCATCGGCGCGGGCTACACCGGGCTATGGACCGCCTACTACCTCAAGCGCCAGGCACCCCAGCTGAACATTGCGCTGATCGATGCCAACATCGCCGGCTTCGGCGCCTCTGGGCGCAACGGTGGCTGGCTGATGGGCAACCTGCTCGGCGAGGACCGCCTGCTCGCCAGCCTGTCACCGCAGCAGCGCCGCGACAGCATCGACCTGCTGCACGGAATTCCGGACGAGGTGCACAGCGTGCTGCAGCGCGAAAGCATCGACTGCCACTACCGCAAAGGCGGCGTACTGTATTGCGCCGCGCGCTACCCGGAACAGGAGCGCAGCCTGCGCGCCTACCTCGACGACCTGTACCGCCAGGGCATGACCGAAGACGACTACCGTTGGTTGCGCCCCGAACAGCTGGACGCGCAGCTACGGGTCAGCAACGCCTATGGCGCGATCTACAGCCCGCACACGGCGACCATCCAGCCGGCCATGCTCGCCCGTGGCCTGGCCCGGGCACTGGAAGCGCTGGGCGTGCCGATCTACGAAAACACCCCAGCCATCGACTGGCAACCGGGTGAGGTGCGTACACCGCTGGCGCGCATTCGCTGCCAATGGGTGGTGCCCGCCGTGGAAGGCTACGCCGCCAGCCTGCCACCGCTGGGCAAACACCAACTGCCGGTGCAGAGCCTGCTGGTGGCCACCGAACCACTCCCCGAGGCGACCTGGGAACAGATCGGCCTGAGCCAGGGCCAAGCCTTCAGCGAAAGCAGCCGCCAGGTCACCTATGGCCAGCGCACGGCCGACAACCGGCTGGTATTCGGCGCCCGGGGCGGGTACCGCTTCGGCGGCCGCCTGCGTGAAAACTTCAACCTCGACGAACATGAAATCGAGCTGCGCCGCTACCTGTTCAGCGAACTCTTCCCACAGCTAAAGCATGCGCGTATCACCCATTCGTGGGGTGGCAACCTTGGCATGGCGCGGCGCTTCCGCCCACACATGCTCTGCGACCGCCAGCGCGGCATCGCCCTGGCCGGCGGTTACGGCGGCGAAGGCGTTGGCGCCACCAACCTGGGCGGGCGGACCCTGGCGGCACTGATCCTCAACCAGCACAACGCGCTGACGGCGCAACCGTGGGTGCTCGACAACCGCCCGGTTTCAAGCCTGGCCAGCTGGCCCCCCGAGCCCTGCCGCTGGCTGGGCTACAACGCAATCATCCAGAGCTTCGTCCACGAGGACCGGACCCTCGCCAACCCCGCCAGCGCGCCTTGGAGGCGGCGCCTGGCCAGCTCGCTCGCGGACTTCATGGAAGGCTTCATGCACTGATTCCCTTTCCCCAACACAGGATCCACCGGTCATGCGCATCACCCAGTTCAAGAATACCGACAGCGTCGCACTGGCTAGCGCCAGCCCGGTAGCGGTGCCGCTCGGCGAACCCGTGGCGGTGGCTTCGGTCACCAGCGTGGAACGCGACGACGGCGTCGAAACCGGTATCTGGGAGTGCACCCCCGGGCGTTGGCGGCGGCAGATCGTGCAACAGGAGTTCTGCCATTTCATCAAGGGCCGCTGCACCTTCACCCCCGACGGTGGCGAGCCCCTGCTTATAGAAGCCGGAGACGCATTGATGCTACCGGCCAATAGCACCGGCACCTGGGACATCCAGGAGACCGTACGCAAGACCTACGTACTGATTTTCTGATCCGCTGATCGCCTGCCTTCGATAACAACAGACAAAGCAAGGTAACCCCGACATGCGCACACGCCTTCTTGCACCCTTGATGCTGGCCGCCAGTGTGGCCAGTGCCGCCGAAACGGTGAAAATCTACAACTGGTCCAGCTACGTGGCACCCGACACGCTGAAAAATTTCCAGCAAGCCACTGGCATCGTGCCCACCTACGACGTGTATGACAGCAACGAAACCCTCGACGGCAAGCTGATGACCGGCAACTCCGGCTACGACGTGGTGTTCCCCTCCAACCACTTCATGGCCCGGCAGATCCAGGGCAAGGCCTTGAAACGCCTGGACAAGTCGCAGCTGCCCAACTGGCAGAACCTCAACCCGGTGCTGCTCAAGGCGCTGGAGGTGAATGACCCGGGCAACCAGTACGGTTTCCCCTACCTGTGGGGCAGCACCGGAATCGGCTACAACATCGACAAGGTCAAGGCGGTACTGGGCGACAACGCGCCGCTGGACTCGTGGGACCTGATCTTCAAGCCCGAGTACATGAGCAAGCTGAAAAGCTGCGGTGTAGCGGTGCTGGACAACGGCCCCGAGCTGCTGCCAATTGCCCTGCACTACCTGGGCCTGCCGCACCACAGCCAGAACCCGGCAGACTACGACAAGGCCAAGGCGCTATTGATGCAGGTACGGCCCTACATCAGCTACTTCCACTCCTCGAAATACACCGGCGACCTGGCCAACGGCGATGTCTGCGTAGTGGTGGGCTTCTCGGGGGATGTGCTGCAGGCGAAGAACCGCGCCGAAGAGGCGCACAACGGCGTCAAGGTGGGCTATTCGATACCCAAGGAAGGCGCGCCCTTGTGGTTCGACATGGTGGCCATGCCGGCCGATGCACCAGATGAAAAGGCTGGCTATGCCTACATGAACTACCTGCTGCAGCCGGAGGTGATGGCCAACATCAGCAACCATGTGCAGTATGCCAACGGCAACCTCAAGGCGGACGGCCTGGTAGACCCTGCGCTGAAAGGCAATGCGATGATTTACCCGAGCGAGGCCGTGATGGGCAAGCTGTATGCGCTGGAGGCGATGCCGGCCAAGATCGACCGTATCAGGACGCGGATCTGGACCAGTATCAAGGCCGGGAATTGAAATGGGGCCGCTTTGCGGCCCTTCGCGGGCACGCCCGCTCCCACAGGGATATCACCAGAGCTGAGGGCAGTGATAGCCTTGTGGGAGCGGGCGTGCACGCGAAGGGCTGCAAAGCAGCCCCAAATCCAATAGTCAGTGGTGCTCGCGGGTAGCGCGGAACTTGATGTCCGGCCAGCGTTCTTCCATCAGCGCCAGGTTGACCCGGGTCGGCGCCAGGTAAGTGAGGTGGCCGCCACCATCGATGGCCAGGTTTTCCATGGCCTTGGTCTGGAATTCCTCGAGCTTCTTCTTGTCGTCGCAGCTGATCCAGCGGGCCGACCATACGGTGATCGGCTCGTAGGCGCACTCGACCTTGTACTCTTCCTTCAGGCGGCTGGCGACCACGTCGAACTGCAGCACACCGACCGCACCCAGGATGATGTCGTTGCTGCGCTCCGGGAAGAACACCTGCGTGGCACCCTCTTCCGCCAGCTGCTGCAAGCCCTGGCGCAGCTGCTTGGACTTCAGCGGGTCTTTCAGGCGCACACGGCGGAACAGCTCCGGGGCGAAGTGCGGGATACCGGTAAAGCCCAGGGCCTCGCCTTCGGTGAAGGTGTCACCGATCTGGATGGTGCCGTGGTTGTGCAGGCCGATGATGTCGCCGGCAAAGGCCTCTTCCAGTTGCTCACGCTCGGAGGAGAAGAAGGTCAGCGCATCGCCGATACGCAGGTCCTTGTTCAGGCGCACGTGGCGCATCTTCATGCCCTTTTCGTACTTGCCCGAGCAGATGCGCATGAACGCGATACGGTCGCGGTGTTTCGGGTCCATGTTCGCCTGGATCTTGAACACGAAACCGGTGAACTTCTCTTCGACCGGTTCTACGGTACGTTCGTGGGCCACACGCCCCAGCGGCCGCGGCGCCCAGTCGACCACCGCGTCGAGCACGTGGTCGACACCGAAGTTACCGAGTGCCGTACCGAAGAACACCGGGGTCAGCTGGCCATTGATGAACTCTTCCTGGTTGAACTCGTGGCAAGCACCCTGCACCAGCTCCAGTTGCTCGACGAACGAATCGTATTGGTCACCCAGGTGGGCACGGGCCTCGTCGGAGTCCAGTTTCTGGATGATCTTGGCCTCGGTGCGCTCATGGCCGTGGCCAGGGGTGTACACCACGATGTAGTCACCGGTGAGGTGGTACACGCCCTTGAAGTCACGGTAGCAACCGATCGGCCAGGTGATCGGCGCGGCCTTGATCTTCAGAACCGCCTCGATCTCGTCGAGCAGTTCGATCGGGTCGCGGATGTCACGGTCGAGTTTGTTGATGAAGCTGACGATGGGCGTGTCGCGCAGGCGGCAGACGTCCATCAGGGCGATGGTCCGCGGCTCTACACCTTTACCGCCGTCCAGCACCATCAGCGCCGAGTCCACTGCAGTCAGGGTGCGGTAGGTGTCTTCGGAAAAGTCTTCGTGGCCGGGGGTGTCGAGCAGGTTGATCATGTGCTCGCGGTACGGGAACTGCATCACCGAGGTGGTGATGGAGATGCCGCGCTGTTTCTCCATTTCCATCCAGTCGGAGGTGGCATGGCGGTCGGACTTGCGCGACTTCACGGTACCGGCGACGGCAATGGCCTTGCCCATCAGCAGCAGCTTTTCGGTGATGGTGGTTTTACCGGCGTCGGGGTGGGAAATGATTGCGAAAGTGCGGCGCTTCGCGACTTCGGCGGCCTGGTTGGTCATGGGAAATCGCCTGACTGGGGGATTTGAAAGGGGCGGTATCATACCTGAAGTTGGGCGGGGACCAAAATCTGCTGATTGAGAGGTTGCAGGTCCGGCCCTATCGCCGGCAAGCCAGCTCCCACAGGTACTGCACAGTACCCCAGCCCTGTGTAATACCTGTGGGAGCTGGCTTGCCAGCGATAGGGCCAGCACTGCCCCAGCAGATTCACCACACAATCGCTTTATCACGACAAATAGCCGCAGGGCAGTTATTTCAACGCCTGCAGCGCGTTAAGCCGCTGTTTTCTCTCGCCAGATTTGCATTCCCCCAGTGATTAACGCTGGCCAAATGCCGCCTCAAATGGGAACCTTTAGGGCCTTGGAGACGTCCACTCCCCTGCAACCCGCTTCGGTTGAGGGCTGGTTTCATCAGCATTTTCGGGCCCGACGGGGTTCGGCTCATGGCCAGATCGCAGCCTTCGGTTTGCATCTGGCTGCTACTCGCGAACACACCACCCGCCGCCACCCCTGGCCGGCAACCAAGAAGTGTGCTCGCCGACAACACAAGGAGTCTGCCTGTGGCTAAACGCTACGGTAAAGGGCTGTTGGGATGGGCCGCCGTGCTCGTCATCCTGGCCCTGCTGGTCCACTGGATCGGCATCGACACGATCGCGCGGTATCGCGACGATCTTGGGTTCTACCTGCAAGCGCACCTGGTACTGGTGCTGGCTTCGATGGCGGCGGCACTGGCCGTGGGCATCCCCGCCGGCATTGCGCTCAGTCGGCCGCACCGGGTCGACAAAGCCGAGCGCTTCATGCAGTTCTTCAACGTTGGCAATACCATCCCCCCCCTGGCCGTTCTGGCCATCGCCCTGAGTATCCTGGGCATCGGCGCCGGGCCGGCGATCTTCGCACTGTTCCTCGCCTCCCTCCTGCCCATCGTGCGCAACACCTACGAAGGCCTGAAAAACGTCCCCGCCTCGCTCAAGGAAGCCGCCACGGGCATTGGCATGACCCCACGCCAGCAACTGTGGCAGGTCGAGCTGCCCAACGCCGTGCCAATCATTGTCGGCGGTGTTCGCGTGGCCCTGGCCTTGAACGTGGGCACCGCACCGCTGGCATTCTTGATTGGCGCCAATAGCCTGGGCAGCCTGATCTTCCCCGGCATCGCCCTGAACAACCAGCCCCAGCTGCTGCTGGGGGCCGCCTGTACCGCACTGCTGGCCCTGCTACTGGACGCGGCGGTGAGTTTCTCCAGCAAGCGCTGGCTGGAACGTGGCCTGGCCCACTAAGGATAGGGAACGCATGAAGAAAACAATCGCCTTGCTGCTGGGCGCGGCCCTGCTGTTCGCAGGATTTGCCCAGGCAGCGGAAAAGCCCCAGATCCGCATCGGCGCGCGGGTGTTCACCGAACAGACCGTACTGGCCGAAATCACCGCGCAGTACCTGCGTGCCAACGGTTTCGACGTGCGCGTCACCACCGGCCTGGGTAGCAACATCGCGCGCCAGGCCCAGGAAACCGGCCAGCTCGACCTGATGTGGGAATACACCGGCGTATCGCTGGTGTCGTACAACCACATCGAAGAACGCATGCCCAGCGCCGCAGCCACCTACGCCAAGGTCAAGGCGCTGGACGCGAAAAAGGGCCTGGTCTGGCTGACCCCGTCGAAGTTCAGCAACACCTACGCCTTGGGCCTGCCCAAGCAAGTGGCCGAGGCCTATCCGCAGGTCAACAGCATCAGCGACCTCAACCAGGTACTGCGTGACGAAACCGAGCGCAAGCACCTGGTGGCACTGGACACCGAGTTCGCCAACCGCCCCGATGGCCTGGTCGGCCTGAAAGCGATGTACGACCTGCAACTGGGCCGCGCCAACATCCGCCAGATGGACGCGGGCCTGGTCTACACCGCCATGCGCAACAACCAGGTGTTCGCCGGCCTGGTGTACACCACCGATGGCCGCCTGAGCGCCTTCAACCTGAAGCTGCTGGAAGACGACAAGCACTACTTCCCTGACTACACGGCCGCGCCGGTGGTGCGCAAGGCCGTGCTCGACGCCAACCCGCAGCTGGCGGGGCTGCTCAAGCCGCTGGCCGAGCAACTGGACGATGAAACCATGCGCCAGCTCAACGCCAAGGTCGATGTCGAGCACCAGAACCCGACCGCCGTGGCCGCCGCCTTCCTGCGCGATCACCCACTGACCAGCGAGGGCCAGCCATGAACCTGATCGATACCTTCAACCACCTCGACTGGGCCCAGGTACTGAACCTGACCGGCCAACACATCATGCTGGTCGGTGTGGCCGTGGGCCTGGCGATTCTGGTGGGCGTGCCGCTGGGCATCCTCATGACCCGCTTCCCGGCCCTGGCCGGCCCGCTGCAGGCCAGCGCCACGGTACTGCTGACCATCCCGTCGATCGCCCTGTTCGGCCTTTTGCTGCCGCTTTACTCCAAATTCGGCCAAGGCCTCGGGCCGCTCCCGGCGATTACCGCCGTGTTCCTGTATTCGCTGTTGCCGATCATGCGCAACACCTACCTGGCCCTGACCAATGTCGAACCCGGCATCCGCGAAGCCGCGCGCGGCATCGGCATGACCTTCGGCCAGCGCCTGCGCATGGTCGAGCTGCCCATCGCCGTACCGGTGATCCTCGCCGGCGTGCGTACCGCCGTGGTGATGAACATCGGCGTCATGACCATTGCCGCCACCATCGGCGCCGGCGGCCTTGGCGTGCTGATCCTGACCTCCATCAGCCGCAGCGACATGTCGATGCTGCTGGTCGGCGCGGTACTGGTCAGCCTGCTGGCCATCATCGCCGACCTGCTGCTGCAAACCCTGCAACGTGCCCTGACTCCAGAAGGACTGCGCTCATGATCGAACTGAAGAACCTCAGCAAAACCTTCAACGTCAACGGCAAGGACGTCAAAGCCGTCGACGCGGTAAGCCTCACCGTCAACGAAGGGGAAATCTGCGTGTTCCTCGGCCCATCGGGCTGCGGCAAAAGCACCACGCTGAAAATGATCAACCGTCTGATCACGCCAACCTCGGGCCAGGTGTTCATCAATGGCGAGGACACCACCGGGCTCGACGAAGTGACCCTGCGCCGCCACATCGGTTACGTGATCCAGCAGATCGGCCTGTTTCCCAACATGACCATCGAAGAGAACATCACCGTGGTGCCGCGCCTGCTCGGCTGGGACAAGCAGAAATGCCACGAGCGTGCCCGCGAACTGATGCACATGATCAAGCTCGAGCCCAAACAGTACCTGCAACGCTACCCGCGCGAGCTTTCCGGTGGCCAGCAACAGCGTATCGGCGTGATCCGCGCGCTGGCGGCCGATGCGCCGGTGCTGTTGATGGACGAACCGTTCGGCGCGGTCGACCCGATCAACCGTGAAATGATCCAGAACGAATTCTTCGAAATGCAACGGGCGCTGAACAAGACCGTGATCATGGTCAGCCACGACATCGACGAAGCGATCAAGCTTGGCGACAAGATTGCCATCTTCCGTGCCGGCAAGTTGCTGCAGCTGGACCACCCGGACACCCTGCTGGCGCACCCGGCAGACGAGTTCGTGAGCAACTTCGTAGGCCAGGACAGCACCCTCAAGCGCCTGCTGCTGGTGCGCGCCGAAGATGCGGCAGACAACGCCCCGGCGGTCAGCCCGGAAACGCCGGTAAGCGATGCGCTGGAACTGCTCGACGAGCACGACCGCCGCTACGTGGTGGTCACCGACGCGCAGAACAAGGCCCTGGGCTATGTACGCCGGCGGGACATGCACCGCCAGCAGGGCACCTGTGGTGACTTCCTGCGCCAGTTCAACGCCACCGCCTCGCACGACGAGCACCTGCGCATCCTGCTGTCGCGCATGTACGAGTTCAACCGGGCGTGGCTGCCGGTGCTGGATGCCGAGCAGGTGTTCCTCGGCGAGGTGACCCAGGAGTCGATTGCGGCGTACCTGAGTTCCGGCCGCTCACGCGGCGCCAAGACCAGCATCGTCTCCCCGGCCGAGGCGGTGGCATCGTGAGGAGCGCTGCCCACTGATGCGCAGCAAGGTGCGCATACGGGTTTCCCGCACCTGAAACGTCGCATCCGTTGGTCGGTAACAAAAAATTTATGCGCGATTTTCGGTACGTAGGTACCAGAAAAGCGTGGCCATAAATATGAACACCTGCGGTGCCATCGGCCATCAGGCTGCTGCCACAGGGTAGGTCAAAACCCTGTAGCAGCGGCTTCACCCGCACATGGGCCGGCGTGGTCCATTCCACAATTTTTTACGCTTGAAACACCACCGGGAACATCAGCCGGTCATATGAGTCGTTTATTCAAACGACAGGTGGCCGATCAACGCCGATCACGCCAGGATTGCCTGTTGATTCTGCATTCTTCACGCCCTAAAGTGCGCGCCGAACGTCCATGCTGGAAACGATCCATCCGGCTCAAGTACTGAGTAGGCGAACCAAAGTGGGGATACGGAGGACGTTCAGCTTGCAGCCACTTAATCTTTCAGTTTGCCCATGGAGTCCCTGAGCATGTCGATCCAGGTCGAAGACTATTTCGCGCGTGATACCTTCCAGAAAATGAAGGCGTTCGCCGACAAGCAGGAAACCCCGTTCGTACTCATCGATACCCAGATGATCAGCCAGGCCTACGACGACCTGCGCGCCGGTTTCGAATTCGCCAAGGTCTACTATGCGGTGAAGGCCAACCCGGCCGTCGAGATCATCGACCTGCTCAAGGAGAAAGGTTCGAGCTTCGACATCGCCTCGATCTACGAGCTGGACAAGGTGTTGGGCCGCGGCGTCAGCGCTGACCGCATCAGCTATGGCAACACCATCAAGAAGTCCAAGGACATCCGCTACTTCTACGAGAAGGGCGTGCGCCTGTATGCCACCGACTCCGAAGCCGACCTGCGCAACATCGCCAAGGCCGCCCCGGGCTCGAAAGTGTACGTGCGTATCCTCACCGAAGGCTCGACCACTGCCGACTGGCCGCTGTCGCGCAAATTCGGCTGCCAGACCGACATGGCCATGGACCTGCTGATCCTGGCCCGCGACCTGGGCCTGGTGCCCTACGGCATCTCCTTCCACGTCGGTTCGCAACAGCGCGACATCAGTGTGTGGGACGCCGCCATCGCCAAGGTCAAGGTGATCTTCGAGCGCCTGAAGGAAGAAGACGGCATCGAACTGAAGCTGATCAACATGGGCGGTGGCTTCCCGGCCAACTACATCACCCGTACCAACAGCCTGGAAACCTATGCCGAAGAGATCATTCGCTTCCTCAAGGAAGACTTCGGTGACGAGCTGCCGGAAATCATCCTCGAACCTGGCCGTTCGCTGATTGCCAACGCCGGCATCCTGGTCAGCGAAGTGGTGCTGGTTGCACGCAAGTCGCGTACCGCCGTCGAGCGCTGGATCTACACCGACGTGGGCAAGTTCTCCGGCCTGATCGAAACCATGGACGAAGCCATCAAGTTCCCGATCTGGACCGAGAAGAAAGGCGAAACCGAAGAAGTGGTCATCGCCGGCCCTACCTGCGACAGCGCCGACATCATGTACGAGAACTACAAGTACGGCCTGCCGCTGAACCTGGCCATTGGTGACCGCCTGTACTGGCTGTCGACCGGTGCCTACACCACCAGCTACAGCGCCGTGGAATTCAACGGCTTCCCGCCGCTGAAGGCCTACTACCTGTAATGCACAACGGGGCCGCGAGGCCCCGTTTTCATGTGTGCAGATGCCGAGATCAGCGCTGTCGAGGTGGGAGCCGGCTTGCCGGCGATTGGGCCAGCACAGGCAACTTCAAGCCTCGCGCCGTTCAATTTCCTCGGCATAGCGCGCGGCAAACGCCATGAGCACCGGCCCCGCGCCCTGCAGGGTCACCAGCGCCGCACGCAGGAAATTCAGGTTACCCTCGACCCGCGCACGCTCCAGCCAAGGCGCAGCCTCGGCCACCTGGCCACGCTCGACCAGCACCAGCCCCAGGCTGAACATGCCGCGAAAATCCCCTGCCTCGGCCGACCGGCGATACCAGCGCACCGCACGCGCTGGGCTGGGCGCGGTGGCAATGCCCTGCTCCAGATAGCGCCCGTACAGGTTCATCGACTTGGCATGCCCCTGCTGTGCGGCCTTCTCATAGCACATCAGCGCCTGCGCCTGGTTGGCCGGCACACCACGCCCGGTGGCCAGCAGGTTACCCAGGTTGTACAGCCCCCAAGCAAGCCCGGCATCGGCGGCGCGGGCATAGTGCACGGCGGCTTGCGCCAGGTTTACCGCGCCGCCCCAGCCATGCTCCAGGCAACGCCCGAGCATGTTATGTGCCATGGCGTTGCCACCTTGCGCGGCAATGGCAAACCAGCGCCGGGCAACCTCGGCGTCGGCTTCTATCCCGCGCCCATCGAGCAGGATCTGCCCGAGCAGCAACTGCGCTTCGACCACGCCCTGCCCCGCCGCTGCCAGGATGGCCTGGGCCGCCTTGCCCGGGCTTTGCTCAAGCATGGCCCGCAACCCGGCCACGTCCAGCACTTCCTCACGCCGCAACTGATAGCCCACGGTCAGACCTCGGCCCAGCGGCGCAGCAGGTTGTGGTAGGTGCCCGTCAGTTGCAGCAACGCAGGGTGTTCTGGCACATCGGCCGTCAGTTGCTGGATGGCATTGTCCATTTCGAACAGCAGCGCGCGCTGGCTGTCCTCACGCACCAGGCTCTGGGTCCAGAAGAAGGCGGCATAGCGCTGCCCGCGGGTAACCGGGTTGACCTTGTGCAGGCTGGTGCCGGGGTAAAGCACCAGGTCACCGGCCGCCAGCTTGACCTGCTGCTCACCATAGGTGTCCTGAATGACCAGTTCCCCCCCGTCGTAGCTGCCCGGGTCACTGAGAAACAGCGTGGACGACAGGTCGGTACGCACGCGCTCGGGGCTGCCCTTGGGCTGGCGCAGGGCATTGTCGATGTGAAAGCCGAAATTGCCGCCCTCGCGGTAGCAATTGATCAGTGGCGGGAACACCTTGTGCGGCAACGCCGCCGAAAGGAAGCGCGGGGTTTTCCACAGGCGATCGATCAGCGCGGTGCCGATTTCCTTGGCCAGCAGGTGCCCTTCTGGCAGTTGCAGGTTGTGCTTGGCCTTGGCCGACTGGTAACCGGCAGTCACCTTGCCATCGGCCCAGTCAGCCTGCTCCAGGGCCTCGCGAATACGGGCCAGTTCGTCAGCGGCGAACAGGCCTGGGATGTGCAACAGCATGGCAAGGTTACCGTCGGGAACTGTAAAGGCCCAATGATATTGATTCCCTTTTGCGCTACACAAGCCTTTTCGCCGCTTACGACGTTTCAGCCGAATGGAAACTTAAGGGCAAATTGTAAAGATTGTAAATTCTTCACGAATGGTAACGAATCTCAATTGTTAGTCACAATCGCTTACATTAGTATCCGCCGCCTCACCACCTTGGGGAAGGTTTCCAGCAATGCGCCAGTCCGTACCATCTGCAGTAAGCTCACCGCGCCTGATCGTTAGCGCCATAGGCATCGCGCTTGGCGCATCGTCGGCCTACGCCGCCGACCCAGCGGCCAGCAGTGCCATCACCCTGGATGCCACCAGCGTGAACGGCAAGGCTGAGCAGGCCAGCAGCGACTACAAAACCGAGCGCGCAGCTTCGCAGAAGTACACTGCACCATTGGTGGACACCCCGCGCTCGGTCACGGTGATTCCGCAACAGGTGATCAAGGATACCAATGCCCTGACCCTGCAAGACGCGCTGCGCACCGTGCCAGGCATTACCTTCGGCGCCGGCGAAGGTGGCAACCCGCAAGGCGACCGCCCGTTCATTCGCGGTTTCGATGCCCAGGGCGACACCTACCTGGACGGCGTGCGCGACACTGGCGCACAAACCCGCGAAATCTTCGCCATCGAGTCGGTTGAAGTGGCCAAGGGCCCGAACTCCGCCGTGGGTGGCCGCGGGGCAGCGGGGGGTACCATCAACCTGGTGAGCAAGCGCGCGCACTTGGGCAACTCGCTGGACGGTGCCTGGACCTGGGGTAGCGACCAGACCCAACGCTATACCTTCGACGGTAACTACCAATTCAGCGACACCGTGGCCGGCCGCCTGAACCTGATGACCCATGAAAGCAACGTCGCCGGCCGCGACAAGGTGAACTACGACCGCTGGGGCATCGCCCCGTCGCTGGCCTTCGGCCTGGGCACGCCGACCCGCGTCAACCTCGACTACTACCACCTGGAAAGCGACGACCTGCCGGATTCGGGCATCCCGTACAGCATCCCGGTGGCTGGCAGCGCTGCCCGTACTTCGGCCCACCCGAGCAAGCCGGATGATGGCGGCGACAGCGACAACTTCTATGGCCTGAGCGGTCGCGACTTCCGCAAGAGCCGGGTGGATATCGCCACCTTCGCCATCGAACACGACCTGACCGACACGCTGACCGTGAAGAACACCCTGCGCCACGGTAACAGCATGCAGGACTACATCCTCACCCAACCGGACGACAGCAAGGGCAACGTCAACAACGGCAGCGTCTGGCGCCGGGCCAACACCCGCGTTGGCAACACCGCCACCACCACCAACCAGACCGACCTGTTTGGCGAGTTCTACCTGGGCGGCATGAAGAACAGCTTCTCCACCGGCATCGAGCTGAGCCGCGAAGAAAGCGACCGCTCCAGCTACACTGTCAACACCAACACCGGGCTGAATGCATCCGTGTGCAACCCCAGCCTGATCGGCGCCAACAGCGGCTACAACTGCACCTCGCTGAGCAACCCGAACCCGGATGACCCGTGGAACGGCAGCATCGCCCGCAACTACGCCGGCACCGACACCAAGAGCGACACCCGCGCCCTGTATGTATTCAACACCCTTGAGTTGTCGCCTGCATGGCTGGTGAACATGGGCCTGCGTTACGACCACTTCGATACCCAGTACCGCACCTATGACGCTGCTGGCGCCACCGTGGTCAATGCCAAGGGCGTAGCCGCCAAAGGCAAGGATACCAGCGAGTTCGTCACCGGCCAGCTGGGCCTGGTGTGGAAACCGGCCGACAACGGCAGCGTCTACGTGTCCTACGCCACCTCTGCTACCCCACCGGGTGCAATGCTGGGCGAAGGCATGGAGGCCAACCCCCTGGGCAACACCACCGACCGTGCCGGCAACCTGTTGAGCAGCGACATGGAGCCGGAAGAAACCACCAACTACGAAATCGGCACCAAGTGGGACCTGCTCGACCAGCGCCTGTCGCTGACCGCCGCGCTGTTCCGCACCGAGAAGGAAAACGCGCGCGTTCAGGTGGATACCACAAGCTACGAGAACGTCGGCGAAACCCGCGTGCAGGGTATCGAACTGTCGGCCAGTGGCAAGATCACCGCCAAGTGGCAAGTGTTCGCTGGCTACACCTACATGCAGGCCCGCCAGATCGACGGCGGCCCGCTGGGCAAGGCCCACGACGGCAACCAGTTGCCGAACACCCCGAACAACAGCGCCAGCGTGTGGACCACCTACGCGATTACACCAAAACTGACCGTGGGGGGCGGTGCGTTCTACGTGGATGACGTGTACGGCAGCGTAGCCAACACCACCATGGTCGACAGCTACGTGCGCTACGACGCCATGGCTGCCTACAAGCTGACCAAGAACATCGACCTGCAATTGAACGTGCAGAACCTGACCAACGAGGTTTACTACGACAAGGCCTTCTCTACCCACTTCGCCAACCAGGCGGCTGGCCGCACGGCACTGCTGACCACCAGCGTGCACTTCTGATGCCGGGATTGGCTTGATCTGTTGAATGGGCTGCACCTGTACCGGCCCTCTTGCGGCGCACCTCAGCCTGTAGGAGCGGCTTTAGCCGCGAAGAGGCCGGTACAGGCACTATACAACCCTATAAACAACAGCCGCCCCGACCCCGTTCATTCCCTATGAGCGGGGCTTTTGCGTATCAAGGCATAATGCACGCCGCGCAGCATGCGGCAGAAACACAAGGTGATGATGTGGTGAAGAAGACGCTGTTCCAATTGCACTGGTTCTTTGGCATCACCGCTGGCCTGGTGCTGGCCTTGATGGGCATTACCGGAGCACTGTACTCGTTCCAGGAAGAACTGCTGCGCGCCTTCAATGCCGACGTGCTGAAGGTCGAGGTACGCGCCGAAGGCGTACTGCCGCCAGCCGAGCTGGTGCAACGGGTCGAAGCCCAGCAACACGAGCAGGTGTCGATGCTGTGGGTGGATGTGCGCGAAGGCAATGCCGCCCGTATCGTCTTCATGCCCGCACCGGGCGAACGCCGTGGCCTGCTGCGCTACGCCGACCCGTACACCGGCGAGCTCAAGGGCGAAGTGGCCGGGCAAGGCTTCTTCAACCTCATGCTCACCCTGCACCGCTTCCTGGCGATGGGTGATACCGGCCGGCAGATCACGGGCGCTTGCACCCTGCTGCTGGTGTTTTTCTGCCTGTCCGGCCTGTACCTGCGCTGGCCGCGCAAGGCGCTGAACTGGCGCACATGGCTGACCTTGGACTGGGCCAAGAAGGGCCGCGCCTTCAACTGGGACCTGCACGCCGTGGCCGGCACCTGGTGCCTGCTGTTCTACCTGCTGTTTGCCCTGACCGGGCTGTTCTGGTCCTACGAGTGGTACCGCGAAGGCCTGAACAGGCTGCTGGCCGATGCCCCGGCCGCTGGCCAGCAGCACAAACGCGGTGAGGGCCGAGGCCGCCACGGGCCGCAAAAGGTCGACCCCAATGCGCCGCCGCGGGTGGTCGACTACGATGCCATCTGGGCCAGCCTCAAACAGGCTGCCGGGCCCGGGCTGGCGGCGTACAACCTGCGCCTGCCACCGGCAGGCGGTCAGCCGGCCAACCTGTTCTACCTGCTGGACAGCGCCGACCACCCACGGGCCTTCAACACCCTGGTGCTGGACCCGGCCAGCGGCCAGGTCAAGCGCCAGGAGCGCTATACCGACAAATCCTTCAAGGCCCAACTGCTGCAAAGCGTCTACGCCCTGCACGTGGGTGAATACTTTGGCCTGCCGGGGCGCATCATCGTCACCATCGCCAGCCTGACCATGCCGCTGTTCTTCGTCACCGGCTGGCTGCTGTACCTCGACCGCCGCCGCAAGAAGCGCCAGGTGCGCGCCGCTCGCGGCAGCGTTGCCAGCAACAGTGGCAACGGCGACAGCTGGCTGATCGGTTTCGCCAGCCAGAGCGGCCTGGCCGAGCAACTGGCTTGGCAGAGCGCCGGCCAGTTGCAGGCAGCCGGCCTGCCGGTGCAGGTCCGCGCCCTGGCCGAGCTGGGTGAGGCAGACTTGCGCCAGGCCCGCCGCGCGCTGTTTGTAGTCAGCACCTTCGGCGACGGCGAAGCCCCCGACAGCGCGCGCGCCTTCGTGCGCAAAGTGCTTGGGCAACCCTGGGCGCTGAACAACCTCAGCTACGCCCTGCTCGCCCTTGGCGATCGCCAGTACCCGCACTTCTGCGGTTTCGCCCGCCGCCTGCAAGCGTGGCTCGCCGAGCGCGGGGCCAACAGCGCGTTCAGCCCGGTGGAAGTGGACAATGCCGACCAGGCTGCCCTGCAGCAGTGGCAGCAAGCACTGGCGCAGCTGACCGGGGCCCAGCCAGTGGCCGCCTGGCAACCGCCAAGTTTCGCCAACTGGACGCTGGTGCAGCGCAAGCTGCTCAACCCCGGCAGCCAGGGCCAGCCGGTCTACCTGCTCGGCCTGCAACCGCAAACCCCGGTCAGTTGGGAGGCTGGCGACCTGGTGGAGGTGCTGCCACTCAATGGTCCACCGCGGGTCGCCGCGTTCCTCAAGGGCATGGCGGTCGATGCAACCACAGCGGTGCAGGTCAATGGCCTGAGTGAAACCCTGGCCCAGGCGCTGGCCGGTCGCCAGTTGCCCACGCGCCGTGATCACCTGATCGGCCTGCAGCCGCAGGCGCTGGTCGATGCCCTGGTGCCGATTGGCAGCCGTGAATACTCCATCGCCTCGATCGCCAGCGATGGCGTACTCGAGTTGATCGTGCGCCAGGAGCGCCACGCCGATGGGCACCTGGGCCTGGGTTCCGGCTGGTTGACCGAGTACCTGCCGCTCAATGGCACGCTGAGCCTGCGCCTGCGCCGCAACAGCAGCTTCCACCTGCCGGGCCACGCCGCACCCATGATCCTGATCGGCAACGGCACTGGCCTGGCCGGCCTGCGCAGCCTGCTGCGGGCGCGGGTGAATGCGGGGGAGCAGCGCAACTGGCTGCTGTTCGGTGAGCGTAATCGCGCCCATGACCTGTTGTGTGGTGAAGAGCTGCAAGGCTGGCTGGCCAACGGCGACCTGGCACGGCTGAACCTGGCGTTCTCTCGCGATCAAGCCGAGAAAGTGTATGTGCAGGATGTGTTGCTGCAGCAGGCCGAGGCGTTCAAGCGTTGGCTGGCAGAGGGTGCGTGTGTGTATGTCTGCGGCAGCCTGCAAGGCATGGCTTCGGGGGTGGATGCGGCGCTCAATGGCATCCTTGGGGAGGCTGCTGTGCAGCAGTTGATCGAGGATGGGCGGTATCGGCGGGATGTGTACTGATCAGCCTTTGATGTAGCCGGCACTGGCCTCTTCGCGGGTGAACCCGCTCCTACATCGGTCGTTGTAGGAGCGGGTTTACCCGCGAAGAGGCCGGCCCTGCTGTCAGTGCAGCTCGAAGGTATCGGCATCCAGGTTGGCCGGGAACTTGGTGCGGTACGCCGCCAGCTCCGCCGCACTCAGCACCACGGTAAACACCCCGTCCGCCTCACCGGCACTCAGCAGGCTTTCACCCTGGAAATCCAGCACCTGGCTGTCACCGGAATAAGCAAAGCCCTTGCCGTCCGTACCCACCCGGTTCACCGCCGCCACGTAACACAGGTTCTCGATGCCCCGCGCCGGCAACAGGCGGTTCCAGTGCTGGCGGCGAGCGGCCGGCCAGTTGGCGGTGTACAGCAGCAGGTCGGTGTCCTGGGCGTCGCGGCTCCATACCGGGAAGCGCAGGTCGTAGCAGATCAGCGGGCGAATCCGCCAGCCCTTGAGCTCGAACTGCACCTGGCGCTCGCCCGGGGTGTAATGCTTGTGTTCGCCCGCCATGCGGAACAGATGGCGCTTGTCGTAGTGCAGAATCTCGCCATCCGGGCGCGCCCACAGCAGCCGGTTGCGGTGGCTGCCATCGGCCGCCTGCACGATCACGCTTCCGGTAATCACCGCGTTGTACTTTTTCGCCTGCGCCTTGAGCCATTTGTAGGTGGGGCCGTTCTCAGGCTCGCACAGGCTTTCCGATTGCATGGAAAACCCCGTGGTGAACATCTCTGGCAGGATCACCAGGTCCACTTCACCGGCCTGCTCAAGCAGTACCTCGAAGTGCGCGTAATTGGCCTCGCGGTCATGCCAGGCAAGGGTAGTCTGCACCAGGGCGATTTTCAGGTTCGGCAATGTGCTCAGATCGCGCATAGTTTTTCCGCTGCCTGGCGCAGCGTCTCCTCTCGTTTGGCAAAGCACAGGCGCACCAGGCGTTGCTCGGGGATGGGTTGCTGGTAGAACACCGACACCGGAATGGTCGCTACGCCGTGCTCACGGGTCAGCCACAGCGCCATGTCGACATCATTCAGGTCCGGGCGTATGTGCGAATAGTCCACCAGCTGGAAATAAGTGCCCGCCGTGCGGGTAAAGCGCAATCGCGAACCCTCCAGCAAGCCGCAGAACAGGTCGCGCTTGGCCTGGTAAAAGGCCGGTAACTCATCGATGTGCTCCGGGTGCTCAGCCATGAAGTCGGCCAACGCGCACTGCAACGGGGTGACGCCGCAAAAGTTGACGTACTGGTGCACCTTTCGCAGTTCGGCGCTCAGCGCCGGCGGGGCGATCACGTAACCGGTCTTCCAGCCGGTGACGTGGTAGGTCTTGCCGAACGAACTGACCACGAAGGCGCGCGGGTACAGCCGCGCATGGGCCAGCACGCTGGCGTGGCGTACCCCATCGTAGACCAGGTGCTCGTAGACCTCGTCGCTGACCAGGTAAATATCCCGGTCGGCGATCAGCTGCGCCAGCTGGTCGAGGTCTTCGCGGGTGATCAGGGCGCCGCTGGGGTTGTGCGGCGAATTGAGGATGACCATGCGCGTGCGCGGGCTCAGGGCATCGCTGAACTTCTGCCAGTCGATGCGGAAGTCGCCGTCGCTCAATTGCACATGCACGCAACGGCCACCGGCCAGCTCCACCGAAGGCGCGTAGCTGTCGTAGCACGGATCGAAGACGATCACCTCGTCACCGGCATGCACCACCGCCTGGATGGCGCAGAAGATCGCCTCGGTGGCGCCGGGGGTGATGGTCACTTCCTGGTCGGCATCCACCTGCGCGCCATACAGCCGCGCAACCTTGGTCGCCACCTGCTGGCGCAGGGCCGGCAGGCCGGTCATCGGCGAATACTGGTTATGCCCGGCGGCCACATGCCGGCCGACTGCATCGAGCAGCGCCTGCGGGCCGTTGAAATCGGGGAAGCCTTGCGACAGGTTGAGCGCGCCGGTCTGCACGGCGAGCTGGGACATGGTGGTGAAGATGGTCGTGCCGACATTCGGCAGTTTGCTGCGGATCATGGAGCCCTCTTTCCTGGGGTTTATCCGGCACGGGTGGAGTCCGAGCATAGCGGATCGAGCGGTCAGGAAAAAGGTTGAAACAATGAGGGCATTGCGCTGGATCAAAGGGCGCGATGGGGGCGCGGGCATGGACTCAGTAACGATACCGTCTAAGCAGCTTGGCATTAAAAGCGCCCCGCGACACGATGAAGCGGCAGGCACGGATGTTTATGTCCAGCTAGGAAGGCCGAGCGCGGCCTTGACCAGCGCTCGCCTGTTTTCACTGTCTGATTGTCCGCTCACCGCTTTATTGAACGAACCTGAGCGGGGCGTCAGATTATCGGCATTGAGGCGGCATTCGGGTCGCGCTTCATAGTTTCGGTTCTGGGTACTTTGGCAGGCGCCTCAGACCCCTACGAAGTTCAGCGACTTTATCGTGCAATGTCTCAATCTCCTGCTCAATTTCAGACAAAGAAAGGTTGTGTGCGCTTAGGCGATCGCGCTCACTAACCGAGCTTGCAATTAACTCTTCTTCTATCCAGCGAATCTCATTTCTATTAGCTCTATTAAGACTCCTGCGCTCCTTACGCTCTAGATAAACTTCCACCCATGCTTTACGTCTATCCGACGCACCTTTAAAGTTAGAATTAATTGCAGATTCGAACCTAGAAAACACGTTTATTGCGCGATCACCGAGCGCATCCATCTTATTAATTACACGCTTATAACGATCAGGATCGGCTCCTATAACAGAATCCAAATACGATACAGATGAAATTAATTCTTGTTGTGCGGAAACTAAGTTAGTACGATGGGATTCTTCCAGTTTTGCAGGAGTCCCCAAGCGGGGGTGATACTTGACATCGCCAATCTCTGCCTCCAATCTCGACACCGCGCCAGCGATCCGCCTCATAACTTGGCTGGTAGTATAATATCCCCTCACACGGCCCCGATATATGGAAGAGTTCGGCATGTGACCACTTGAGTCGGTGTAATTAATCGGATCTCCATTGCAATAACCATATGCGTTCAATACCCTGAAAGGTGCAAAACTATCTGGGGAATTGAATCTCATACCCTTGAATAATCTGTAGCCATTTCCTAGCAGATAACCTTGGGAAAAATCATCATAATGTTCACCATTGAACCCCAGCAAAGAGCGCCCCGAAAAGAGGGATGAACAATGGCCATAAGCAGTATAAGCAAGCTGCTCCCGCCCACTCTCCTGTGCCACGCCAGTGACAGAGCCGGCTCTATCAACCGACAACAGGCTGACGCCATCTACACTACCTATTCTCAACTCAGCCAATGATTGCCCTGCGACCCGAAACACAGTACGACTGCCTTGATCACAAAGGCTCGCATGCATGTAACCGCCACAGTAAAAAAGCTTCAAGGATTGACGCTGAATTTTCATGCTCAAGTCCTGAGTGACAGACGACTGAATTGGGCACAAGTCTTTCAAGTCTGACAGCAAGTGACAACTGTCATTTTTACCAGGCAGGGCGAGTAACAGCACTTGGCCATGGGCGTGATGAAACTGTAGAGCTGGAGCGTAGCGGATCGAGCGGTCAGGAACAGGTTGAACACTAAGGGATTGCATTGGATCAAAGGGCCTCTTCGCGGGTGAGCCCGCTCCCACAGGGAAAGCGCAATCCTTGGGAACGGCGTAGTACCTGTGGGAGCGGGCGAGCCCGCGAAGAAGTCGACGCGCAATCAGCGCTTGTCGCGGCGCTTCTTCTCGGCCTTCTTGTGGTGCGACATCAGGCGGCGCTTCTTGTTGACCTGGCGGTCTGTGAGGGTGTTCTTCTTGCCCTCGTACGGGTTCTCACCGCCCTTGTATTCGATGCGGATCGGCGTGCCGACCAGCTTCAGCACACGGCGGTAGGTGTTTTCCAGGTAGCGCGAGTACGACTTCGGAATCTTCTCGGTCTGGTTGCCGTGGATCACGATCAGCGGCGGGTTGGCCCCGCCGAGGTGGGCATAGCGCAGCTTGATGCGACGACCGTTGACCAGCGGTGGCTGGTGCTCGCTCACCGCATCTTCGAGGATTTGCGTCAGGCGGCTGGTCGGCCAGCGGGTGACCGCCGACTTGAAGGCAGCCTGCACCGACTTGTACAGGTTGCCCACGCCAGTGCCATGCAAGGCGGAAATGAAGTGGATGTCGGCGAAGTCGACGAAGAACAGCCGGCGCTCCAGCTCGGTCTTGACGTAGTCACGCTCGCCCGGCTGCATGCCGTCCCACTTGTTCAGGGCAATGACGATCGCGCGCCCGGCTTCCAGGGCAAAGCCCAGCAGGTTCAAGTCGTGGTCGACCACACCTTCGCGGGCGTCCATGACGAAGATCACCACGTTGGCGTCCTTGATCGCCTGCAGCGTCTTCACCACCGAGAACTTTTCGACTTCCTCGTGGATCTTGCCACGCTTGCGCACACCGGCAGTGTCGATGAACGTGTACTTCTCGCCATCGCGCTCGAAGGGAATGTAGATACTGTCGCGGGTCGTGCCCGGCTGGTCGTACACCACCACACGCTCTTCACCGAGCATGCGGTTGACCAGGGTCGACTTGCCGACGTTCGGGCGGCCGATGATGGCGATCTTGATGCCATCCTTTTCGCTCGGGCCGGGAATGCGCACCGCTTCTTCGCCTTCGGCGACGTCGGCGTCCAGGGCTTCTTCGACCTGGTCGCGCGGCAGGTGGCCGAGCACGGCTTCCATCAGCGCGTTGATACCGCGGCCCTGGGAGCCGGCTACCGGAATGGCGTTGCCCATGCCCAGCGGCGAGAACTCGGCGCGGGCCACGTCGGCGTCGATGTTGTCGATTTTGTTGGCGACCAGAATCGCCTCTTTGTTGCGCTTGCGCAGGTGCTCGGCAATCATCTGGTCGGCGGCGGTCATGCCGGCGCGGGCATCGACCAGGAACAGGACGTAGTCGGCCTCCTCGATGGCCATGAGCGACTGCTCGGCCATTTTCTCGTCCATGCCCACTTCGTCACCGGTGATACCGCCGGTGTCGATCAGGATGAAGGAACGACCCTGCCAGCTGGCATCACCATACTGGCGGTCACGGGTCAGGCCCGACAGGTCACCGACGATGGCATCGCGGGTCTTGGTCAGGCGGTTGAACATGGTGGATTTGCCGACGTTCGGGCGGCCCACCAGGGCAATTACGGGAACCATCGGCTCTCCACTCTCGAATTCTTGAAAATGCAAAGGCCGCTGCAAGGCAGCGGCCGGAGTACGGGCGGCGCTTCCTGCGCCGCGGCTTGAAGCCCGCCAAGGCTTCAAGCATAGCTTCAGCGGATGGTCAGTGCCTCGAGCTTGCCGCTGTTGCCGAAGACATAGATGGTGTCACCGACCACAAGTGGGCGGGCGCGCAGGCCATCGCTGTCGATACGCTCACGGCCCACGAAGCGACCATCGACCTGGCTCAGCAGGTGCAGGTAACCTTCGAAGTCGCCCACGGCCACGTAGCTGGAATACACTTCCGGCGCAGAGAGCTGGCGACGGGCCATGCTGTCGTTGGACCACAGGGCGCTGGAAGTGCGCTCGTCGACACTTTCGACAGTGCCTGAAGCTTCGCTGACGTAAACGTTACCGAAGCCCTGGGCGACACCCACGTAGCTGGAGGCATCACGCTGCCACAGCACACGGCCGCTTTCCAGGTCCAGGCCCGCTACGCGGCCCTGGTAAGTGCTGACATACAGGGTTTGACCAGACAGCAGCAGGCCGCCATCGATGTCGACCACGCGCTCCAGCTCGGAACGGCCCTGGGGAATGGCCACGCGGCTTTCCCACACCGGCACGCCGTTGTTGATGTCCACCGCCACCACCTTGCCGGTCGACAGGCCGGCAATGGCCAGGCGGTTGGTGATGATCGGCGCACCGGTGCCACGCAGGGTCAGTACGGCCGGGGTGTTTTCGTAGATCCAACGGCGGTCGCCGGTAGCGGCGTCCAGGCCAATCAGGCGGTCGTCCTGGGTCTGCACCACGACCACGTCACCGTTGTTGGCAGGCGGGGCCAGCACTTCGCTGGTCACACGGGAGCGCCAGCGCTCTTCACCGGTGCTGGAATCCAGGGCAATGACTTCACCCTTGAGGGTGCCGAGCATGACCAGGCCGTAACCCACGCCCACGGCGCCGGAAACCGGCAGCTCCAGGTCCTTGTTCCAGACCACGTCGCCGGTGATGCGATCGAGGGCATAGACGTCGCCGTGGACGTCGGAAGCGTAGATGCGGTCGTTCTCGATGGCCGGTACCAAGGTGTTGTAGGTTTCACCCTGGCCGTCACCGATCGAACGGCTCCACTGCTTCTTCAGCACCACTTCCTCGGTGAACTTGGTCAGCTCGGCCGGGGGCAGTTCCTTCTTGCTGTTGCTGCTGCAACCTGCGGCCAGTACGGCCAGGGTCAGCACTGCTGCATGTTTCCAACCGATCACTTACGCGTCCCCTTTAGCCAGGTCATCCAGCTTCAATTGCAGGCCACCGACTGCGGCGTCATCGGACAACGCAGCCTTGGCTTTCTCGTAAGCGCTGTGCGCGTCGCTGGCGCGACCCAGTTGCACCAGCAGGTCACCCTTCAACTCTTCACGGCTGGCCAGGAACGCCTTGTCGGCATCACCGTCAAGCAGCTTCAGGGCGTCTTCGGCCTTGTTCTGGGCGGCCAGCACGCGAGCCAGGCGCTGGCGCGAGATTTCGCCCAGGGTGGCATCGGCAGGCTTGTCCAGCACACCTTTGAGCTCGGCGGCGGCGTCGTCGAGCTTGCCGCTCTCGACCGCGACCTTGGCCACGAACAGGCTACCGTACTGGGCATAGGCCGTACCGCCAAACTCGCTCTTGAGCTTGCCGGCCAGTTCCGCGACCTTGGTGGCGTCGGGCTGACCGCTTGGCGTCAGGCTGGTTTCGAGCAGGGCCTGGTACAACTGCGAGGCCCCTTGCGACTGGTTGTTCTGGTACTTGTGCCAGGTATTCCAGCCCAGCACCACCACACCTGCCAGCAATGCGCCGGTCAGCAGCGGCTTGCCATTGCGGTTCCACCAGTCCTTGACCCCTGCCAGGTCATCATCATCAGTACTCGACACCCCAATACTCCTTTTCGCCTATTCGTTGTTGAACCGCGTTACGCCTGCGTGATCGCGGTTTCCAGGTGCTCGGCAAGAGCATCCCAGGCAATGTTCTGTTGCTCACCCTGGCCACGCAGGGGCTTCAAGCCGATGACTTGCTTGGCCAGTTCGTCGTCACCCAGAATCAGGGCGAACAGCGCACCGCTTTTGTCGGCCTTCTTGAACTGGCTCTTGAAACTGCCGCCGCCGGCGTTGACGGCCAGGCGCAAGGCCGGCAAACGGTCGCGCAAACCTTCGGAAAGGCGTAGCCCGGCCAGCTCGGCCTGCTCGCCAAAGGCACACAGGTAGACGTCGACAGTACGGCTGATGGACTCCGGCACCTTGCCCAGGGTTTCCAGCAGCAGGATCAGGCGCTCGATACCCATGGCGAAACCAACGCCGGTGGTCGGCTTGCCGCCCATCTGCTCGACCAGGCCGTCGTAGCGGCCACCGGCACACACGGTGCCCTGGGCGCCAAGCTTGTCGGTCACCCACTCGAACACGGTCTTGCTGTAATAGTCCAGGCCACGCACCAGCTTGGTGTTGATCACGAACGGAATGCCGGCGGCCTGCAGGCGAGCCTTGAGGCCCTTGAAGTGCACGCGTGAAGGTTCGTCCAGATAGTCTTCCAGCTTGGGCGCCCCAACCAGCACCGCCTGGGTGTTCTGGTCCTTGCTGTCGAGGATGCGCAGCGGGTTGCTTTTCAGGCGGCGCTGGCTGTCTTCATCCAGCTGTTCCAGGCGTGCGGACAGGAACTCGACCAGCGCATCACGGTAGCGGGCGCGGGCCTCGCTGGTGCCGAGGCTGTTGAGTTCGAGCTTTACCGCGTCCTGAATGCCCAACAGGCCCCACAGGCGCCAGGTCAGCATGATCAGCTCGGCGTCGATGTCCGGGCCGTCGAGGTTGAACACTTCCACGCCAATCTGGTGGAACTGCCGGTAACGGCCCTTCTGCGGGCGCTCGTGGCGGAACATCTGGCCGATGTACCACAGCTTCTGCACCTGGCCGTTACCGGTAATGCCGTGCTCGAGCACGGCACGCACGCAGGCGGCGGTGCCTTCAGGGCGCAAGGTCAGCGAGTCGCCATTGCGGTCCTCGAAGGTGTACATCTCTTTTTCGACGATATCGGTCACTTCGCCGATCGAGCGCTTGAACAGCTCGGTGAACTCGACGATCGGCGTGCGGATCTGGCTGTACCCGTAGGTGTCCAGCAGGCCGGCGACGGTGCCTTCGAAGTAGCGCCACAGCGGCGACTGTTCTGGCAGGATGTCGTTCATGCCACGAATGGCTTGCAGCGATTTGCTCACGAAAAGTCCTTACGAATTCTGTGTGTCAGCCACGGACGATCAGCGCCGCGTCGGCTTCGGCCTTCTCGGCCGCTTTCTGGCGGATGAGTTTTTCCAGCTCATCGACCAGGTTGTCGTTGGTCAGTTTCTGCGCCGGCTTGCCGTCGATGTAGATCAGGTTCGGCGTACCGCCAGTCAGGCCGACATGGGCTTCCTTGGCTTCACCCGGGCCGTTGACCACGCAACCGATCACTGCCACGTCCAGCGGTACCAGCAGGTCTTCCAGGCGCCCTTCCAGCTCGTTCATGGTCTTGACCACATCGAAGTTCTGCCGCGAGCAGCTCGGGCAGGCGATGAAGTTGATGCCGCGCGAGCGCAGGTGCAGCGACTTGAGGATGTCGTAGCCGACCTTCACTTCTTCGACCGGGTCGGCCGCCAGCGAGATGCGAATGGTATCGCCAATGCCTTCGGCCAGCAGCATACCGAGGCCGACGGCGGATTTCACCGTGCCTGAACGCAGGCCACCGGCTTCGGTGATGCCCAGGTGCAGCGGCTGCACGATCTGCTTGGCCAACAGGCGGTAGGCCTCAACGGCCATGAACACGTCGGAGGCCTTGACGCTGACCTTGAAGTCCTGGAAGTCGAGGCGGTCGAGGTGCTCGACATGGCGCAGGGCCGACTCGACCAGCGCGGCCGGGGTAGGCTCGCCGTACTTCTTCTGCAGGTCTTTTTCCAGCGAACCGGCGTTGACCCCGATACGGATCGGGATGCCGCGGTCGCGAGCAGCGTCGACCACTGCGCGTACGCGGTCTTCGCGGCCGATGTTGCCCGGGTTGATACGCAGGCAATCGACACCCAGTTCGGCCACCCGCAGGGCGATCTTGTAGTCGAAATGGATATCGGCTACCAGCGGGACGCTCACCTGTTGCTTGATCTTGCCGAAGGCTTCGGCGGCGTCCATGTCTGGTACCGATACCCGCACAATGTCGACGCCGGCATCGACCAGGCGCTGGATTTGCGCCACGGTGGCGGCCACATCGTTGGTGTCGGTGTTGGTCATGCTCTGCACCGCGATGGGGGCATCACCACCCACCGGCACATTGCCGACCCAGATTTTGCGGGATTCGCGACGTTTGATCGGAGATTCGCCGTGCATGACTTACTGTCCCAACTTCAGGCGAGCAGTCTCGCCACTGGTGAACGGGGCAACATCGACGGTCTGGCCGTTGTAGCTGACCTGGGCGCCCCGGGCGAAGCCCAGGCGTACCGCGAACGGCGGCTTGCCGGTCAGTTCGAGGTTGTCCCCTTTGCGCTTGATGGCGCTGAACAGCACCTTGCCGTTGCCGTCGGAAACCTGGGTCCAGCAATCGGCGGTGAACTGAATGGCGACCTTGCCGCTACCGGGCGGCGCTGGCGCAGGCTCACTGGCGGCGACCGCCGCGGCAGGGGCCGCAGGCGTGGCGGTGGCCGGCGCGGCCGTAGCGGGAGATACCGGGGCCACCGGGGTGCTGGCGGCTGCCTGCACTGGCGCCTGCTGGGCGGTTGCCGCCGCAGCGGCTGGCGCCGTGGCTGTACCGGCCGCCGGCTGCTCGCCAGCTGCAGCGGGTTGTTCGCCCGTGCCCTGCGCCAGCGGCAGCGGTGCAGTCTCAGCCTGCTGGCCGGCAGTAACGGCCTGGTCTTCAGGCTCATCGAGCGGGTGGATCTGGGTGGTGCCGTCGGCGCTTTCGACTTCCACATGCTCCAGGGCCATCTTGGCCAGGTCCTTGCCACGCAGGCTGCCCTGGTCCTGCCACCAGACGAAACCGCCACCGACCACGGCGAGCAGCAACAGCAGGCTGACGCCGCGCAGGATATTGTGCGACAGGCGCGATGGCTCTTCGATGCGGCCCAGCGAATGCACGTCGCTGCCCTTGGCGTGGGTACCGGTGTAGCGGTCGAAGGCATCGACCAGCGCAGCCTGGTCCAGGTCCAGTAGCTTGGCGTAGGCACGTATGTAGCCACGGGCAAATGTATGCCCGGGCAGCTTGTCGAAGGCGCCGGTTTCCACGTGGTTCAGCGAACTGACAGTGAGGTTTAGCTTGCGGGCCACCTCGGCTTGCGACCAGTCCCGTTTCTCACGGGCCAGGCGCAAAAGCTCACCGGGGTTCTGGCCAGGCGCTACTGCTACTTCGGGATGCGCGGCGTTCATCGTTGCTCCGACAGGTATTGCTGATATTCCGGCGTACCGGGATAAAGTCGTTGTAATTGCTGGCCCGTTTCGGCCAGTGCGCCCTGCTCGTCGAATACCCTGGCAAGGCGGCTGCCCAGCAGCAGGCTACGGGCATCGTGCGCGCTCAGCTCGCTGAAACGATCGTAGTAGTCCCGGGCCGGCACATAATGCCTGTTTTCGTAGGACAACTCAGCCATTTCCAGCAACGCCCTGGGTTGCCGCTGGTTGAGCTGCAATGCTTTCACCAGGTAGGCCTGCGCCTGCTCGCGGCGCTCGAGCCTCAAGGCAGTCAGGCCAAGGTTCTCGTACACGCGCGAGCGCTCAGGATACAGGGTATCGGCACTGGCCAGGCGAAACATCTGCTCGGCCTCGGCAAATCGCCCCTGAGCATAAAGGAAACTGCCGTAGTTGTTGCGAATTCGCGTATTGCCGCCGCTGCTTTGCAGGGCCTTGCGAAAGTGTGTTTCGGCCAGCGCCGGCTCACCTTCGGCCTGGAACACCAGGGCCAGGGCCGCGTGCGCATCGGCATCGCTGCTGTCCAGGGCCAGGGCCTTGCCCAGTGGCGCCTTGGCCTGTTCGGTCAAACCCTGTTGCAAATAACCCAGCCCAAGCTGCACGTAGGCCCGCCCCGCTTCGACCCTGCCCTGGCGGCTGCCCAGCGGGTCGCTCGCGCCGCCCGACACGCAGCCGGCCAGCAGCGAAAGCGCAAGGATCGACAGCGCGGCGCGCAGGCTCATGGGCAAGGTCCCGGTCAGTGGCTGGCGGCGCTGTCTTGCAGCTCGACATCCGCAGACAGTTGGCGCACAGCGATATAGCGCTCACTGCGGCGCGTGCGGTCGTTGACCTGCCCCACCAACTGGCCGCAGGCAGCGTCGATGTCGTCGCCACGGGTAGTACGGGTGGTCACGTTGAAACCACCGTGGTGCAGCAGGTCCTGGAAACGACGAATGGCATTGTTGCTAGGCCGCTCATAGCCCGAGTGCGGGAACGGGTTGAACGGGATCAGGTTGATCTTGCACGGCACGTCGCGCAGCAGCTCGATCATTTGCGCGGCATGCTCTGGCTGGTCGTTGACGTCCTTGAGCAGGGTGTACTCGATGGTCAGCACGCGCTTGCCGCCCAGGGTGGCCATGTAGCCCATGCACGATTCCAGCAGCATTTTCAGCGGGTACTTCTTGTTGATCGGCACCAGCTTGTTGCGCAGTTCGTCGTTAGGGGCGTGCAGCGACAGTGCCAGCGACACGTCGATGTGCTTGGCCAGTTCGTCGATCATTGGCACCACGCCCGAGGTGGACAAGGTGACACGACGCTTGGAAATGCCGTAGCCGAGGTCATCCATCATGATTTTCATGGCGGCGATGACGTTGTCGAAGTTCAGCAGAGGCTCGCCCATGCCCATCATCACCACGTTGGTAATGGCGCGGTCGATTTTGGCAGGGACGGTCCCGAAGGATTTGTTGGCAAGCCACACCTGGCCGATCACTTCGGCGGCGGTGAGGTTGCTGTTGAAGCCTTGCTTGCCGGTGGAGCAGAAGCTGCAGTCCAGGGCACAGCCGGCTTGCGACGATACGCACAGGGTGCCGCGGTCGTCGGTAGGAATGTAGACGGTTTCGACGCAGCTGCCGGAGGCAACGCGGATCACCCACTTGCGGGTGCCGTCGGCGGAAATGTCTTCACTGACCACTTCCGGGGGGCGAATTTCGGCAACGGCCTCGAGCTTCTCGCGCAAGGCCTTGCCAACGTTGGTCATGGCCGCAAAATCGGACACGCCAAAATGGTGAATCCATTTCATCACCTGGCCGGCGCGGAAGCGCTTCTCCCCGATAGAGTCGAAGAATTGTTCCATTTCCGGCTGGGTCAGGCCCAACAGGTTGATTTTGCCAGTAGATGTCGTCATGGATTCACCCTCACCCGTAAGCTTTCGCTTAGCGAGTGGTTACCTCGGTAGCAGCGAAGAAGTAAGCGATTTCGCGAGCAGCAGCAGCTTCGGAGTCCGAACCGTGAACGGCGTTGGCGTCGATGGACTCGGCGAAGTCGGCGCGGATGGTGCCAGGAGCAGCTTCTTTAGGGTTGGTAGCGCCCATCAGCTCACGGTTCTTGGCGATGGCGTTTTCGCCTTCCAGGACCTGAACAACGACCGGACCGGAAGTCATGAAGGCAACCAGGTCACCGAAGAAGCCGCGCTCGCTGTGCTCAGCGTAGAAGCCTTCGGCTTCGGCTTTGGACAGTTGCTTGATTTTCGAGGCAACGATTTTCAGGCCGGCTTCTTCGAAACGGGTGGTGATCTTGCCGATGACGTTTTTGGCAACGGCGTCAGGCTTGATGATCGAGAAGGTACGTTGAACAGCCATGGAAAACTCCAGAATATGAGTGTTACGAAAAATTAAACCCGCGAATTATACGCGGGTTCGAGGGGATTGCCTAACCTGCACGCAACGCTTAGTCGGCTTCGTCAATCCAGGCGGCCTGGATTGCCTCAAGCACTTTCTCACCGCCGCGTGACGGATCGTCGCTGAACTCTGGCAATGCCAGCACCCAGCGGTGCAGGTCGACGAAATTCACATATGTAGGATCGACGTCCGGCTTGCTTTCTGCAAGCTGGAAGGCGATTTCAAGTACATCAACCCATTTCAGACTCATGTACAGGCCCTCAGTGCGGTGCTTCGGCAGCGTGGTTCAGCGAATACTTGGGGATCTCGATGGTCAGGTCCTGGTCGGCGACCACCACCTGGCAACCCAGGCGCGACTGCGCCTCCAGGCCCCAGGCCTTGTCCAGCATGTCCTCTTCCAGTTCATCGGCTTCTTCGAGCGAATCGAAACCTTTGCGAACAATACAGTGGCAGGTGGTACAAGCCTTGACGCCGCCACAGGCGCTCTCCATCTCGATGTGATGGTCGTGGGCCAGCTCCAGGATGTTGGTCCCGACTGGTACATCCACGGTCAGGCCTTCAGGGCAGAACTTCTCATGCGGCAGGAAGGTTACCAGCGGCATCGATTACTCCTCGATCTCATTCAGGTTGCGCCCGGCCAGTGCGGCTTTGACCGTCGAATCAAGGCGACGGGCGGCAAATGCGTCGGTCACCTGCGACAGACGCTTGGTCTGTTGCTCGATGGCTGCGCCATCGGTGCCCGCCAGCAAATCACGTAGTTCTTGCATCTGGAATTCGATGGCGTCGCGCTCGTCACTGCTGAGCAAGCGTTCGCCGTCGGCGTCCAGGGCGCCCTGCACCGCTTCGAGCAGGCGCTCGGCGTCCACCTGGTGCTCGCGCAACTGGCGGGCGTGCTTGTCGGAACCGGCGTGTTCGAACGAGTCCTTGAGCATGCGGGCGATTTCGCCGTCGGTCAGGCCGTAGGACGGCTTGACCTGGATGCTGGCTTCCACGCCCGAACCCAGCTCGCGCGCGGCGACGCTGAGCAGGCCGTCGGCATCCACCTGGAAGGTAACGCGGATTTTTGCCGAGCCGGCGACCATGGCCGGAATGCCACGCAGCTCGAAGCGCGCCAGCGAGCGGCAGTCGCTGATCAGTTCACGCTCGCCTTGCAGCACGTGGATCATCATGGCCGTCTGGCCGTCTTTGTAAGTGGTGAACTCCTGGGCACGCGCCACCGGGATGGTGGTGTTGCGCGGGATCACCTTCTCCATCAGCCCGCCCATGGTTTCGAGGCCAAGCGACAGCGGAATGACATCGAGCAGCAGCAGTTCGCCACCTTCGCGGCGGTTGCCGGCCAGGGTGTCAGCCTGAATCGCGGCGCCGATGGCCACCACCTGGTCCGGGTCGATCGAGGTTAGCGGCGTACGGCCAAACAGCGCACCCACCGCATCGCGCACACGCGGCACACGGGTTGAGCCACCGACCATGACCACGGCACTGACTTCGTCCATTTCAACGCCGCTGTCGCGCACCGCGCGGCGGCACGCCTTGAGGCTGCGGGCGATCATCGGCTCGATCATGGCGTCGAAGGCAACGCGGCTCAGCTCACCTTGCCAGGCGCCATGGCTGACATTGACGACGTCGGCGTCAGTCAGGGCCTCTTTGGCCGCGCAGGCAGTCTGCAGCAGTGCGCGCTGGGTGGCCGGGTCCAGGTCGGAGGAGAGACCGGCCTGCTCGATGATCCAGCCGGCGATGGCATGGTCGAAATCGTCGCCGCCCAGGGCGGTGTCGCCGCCGGTGGCCAGCACTTCGAACACACCGGCAGTCAGGCGCAGGATGGAAATGTCAAAGGTACCGCCGCCCAGGTCATAGATGGCCACCACGCCTTCGGCGTTCTGGTCCAGGCCGTAGGCCACGGCAGCGGCGGTCGGCTCATTGAGCAGGCGCAGCACGTTCAGGCCTGCCAGGCGTGCAGCGTCTTTGGTCGCCTGGCGCTGAGCGTCGTCGAAATAGGCTGGCACGGTGATCACCGCGCCTACCAGCTCGCCACCCAGGGTCGCTTCGGCCCGTTCACGCAGCACCTTGAGGATGTCTGCGGACACTTCGACCGGGCTTTTCGGGCCCTGCACGGTATCGATGAACGGCATGTGCGACTCACCGCCGACAAAACGGTAAGGCAGCTGCTCGCCCAACTGCTTGACGTCGGCAACGCCGCGCCCCATCAGGCGCTTGACCGACAGCACGGTGTTCAGCGGGTCGCTGGAAGCGGCCTCACGCGCGGCCTGCCCCACCTCGATACGCCCGTCGAGGTAGCGTACCGCGGACGGCAGAATGACGTTACCCTGCGCATCGGGCAGGGGCTCGCTGCGGCCGCTGCGCAATGCGGCGACCATGGAGTTGGTGGTACCCAGGTCAATGCCCACCGCCAGGCGACGCTGATGCGGTTGGGGGGTTTGACCGGGTTCGGCAATCTGCAGTAGGGCCATGCTTATCTGAGTACCTTAGGTGCCATCACGGGCGACACCGGGTTAATCGTCGAGGCGCTCTTCCAGTTGGCGCACTTCTTGGGCGAGCTTGTCGAGGAACTGCATGCGGCGCATCAGGCGTTCAGCCTTGTCGCGCTCGGCGGGAACGTCCCAGCAGACAGCAAAATCCTCGTTCAGCGAGTCCTGGGCGGCCTTCAAGCGCTTCTTGAATGCCGCTACGCCGTCCAGGTCGGCTTCGTCCTGCAGCTCTTCCAGCTCTTCGCGCCACTGCATCTGCTGCAACAGGAAGTCCGGGTCGTGGACCGTGACTTCCTGTGGCACTTCATGACCGCTGATGGCCAGCAGATAGCGGGCACGACGCGGCGCACTGCGCAGCGTCTGGTAGGCGTCGTTGAGGGCTGCGGACTTTTCCAGCGCGACCCGCTGCTCTCGCTCGGAAGCGTCGGCAAAACGGTCGGGATGGACTTCGCGGGCCAGCTCGCGGTAGCGAGTGGCCAGCTTGTCGAGATCCAGGCGGAAGCTTGGCTGGAGGTCAAACAATGCGTAGTGACAAGGAGTACCCACAGCCGGCCTCAAACGTTGAAGCTTTCGCCGCAGCCACACTCACCGCGCACGTTGGGGTTGTTGAACTTGAAGCCTTCGTTCAACCCTTCCTTGACGAAGTCCAGCTCGGTGCCGTCGAGGTACACCAGGCTCTTGGGATCGATGATCACCTTGACGCCGTGGTTTTCGAACACCTGGTCTTCGTCGGCCAGCTCGTCAACGAACTCCAGCACGTAGGCCAGGCCCGAGCAACCGGTGGTGCGCACGCCCAGGCGAATGCCCTCACCTTTGCCGCGCCCATCGAGGGAGCGGCGAATGTGGTTGGCGGCGGCTTCTGTCATGCTGATAGCCATCAGGACTCCTTACCTCGCAACAGGCGACTTAGATCAAGCCTTTCTTCTGCTTGTAATCGCGCACAGCTGCCTTGATGGCATCTTCGGCGAGTACCGAGCAGTGGATCTTGACCGGCGGCAACGCCAGTTCTTCTGCCAGCTGGGTGTTCTTGATGGTTTCGGCTTCGTCCAGGGTCTTGCCCTTCATCCACTCGGTGGCGAGGGAGCTGGAAGCGATGGCCGAACCGCAACCGTAGGTCTTGAACTTGGCGTCTTCGATCACGCCCTGCTCGTTGACCTTGATTTGCAGGCGCATCACGTCGCCACACGCAGGGGCGCCGACCATGCCGGTACCGACATCCGGGTCTTCGGCATTCATCTTGCCGACGTTGCGTGGGTTTTCGTAGTGGTCGATGACCTTTTCACTGTATGCCATGGTGCAATTCCTTCCTCATCAGGGAGCCGCTCTTGCCGGCGACTGCTTAGTGGGCGGCCCACTCGATCTTGGAGATGTCAACGCCGTCTTTGTACATATCCCACAGCGGCGACAGTTCACGCAGTTTGTTGACGGCCTCGCAGACTTTCTGCGCGGCGTAGTCGACTTCTTCTTCGGTGGTGAAGCGGCCGAAGGAGAAGCGGATCGAGCTGTGCGCCAGCTCGTCGTTGCGGCCCAGAGCGCGCAGTACATACGACGGCTCGAGCGACGCGGAGGTGCACGCCGAACCGGACGATACGGCGATGTCCTTCAGCGACATCAGCAGCGATTCGCCTTCGACGTAGTTGAAGCTCAGGTTCAGGTTGTGCGGAACGCGGGCAGTCTGGCTACCGTTGACGTACAGCTCTTCAAGGCTGGAGACCTGCTTGAAGAAGCGGTCGCTCAGAGCCTTGATGCGCACGTTTTCGGCGGCCATTTCCTGCTTGGCGATGGCGAATGCTTCGCCCATGCCGACGATCTGGTGGGTCGGCAGGGTGCCCGAACGCATGCCCCGCTCATGACCACCACCGTGGATGATGGCTTCCAGACGTACACGCGGCTTGCGGCTGACGTACAGCGCGCCGATGCCTTTCGGGCCGTAGGCTTTGTGCGCCGAGAACGACATCAGGTCGACCTTCAGCTTCTGCACGTCGATTTCCACCTTGCCGGCCGACTGGGCGGCATCGACATGGAACAGCACGCCACGCGCACGGGTCAGCTCACCGATGGCGGCGATGTCGTTGATCGAGCCAACTTCGTTGTTCACGTGCATCAGCGACACCAGAATAGTGTCGTCACGCAGCACGGTCTCGACCATGGCCGGGGTGACGATACCGTCTTCGCCCGGCTCCAGGTAGGTGACTTCGAAACCTTCACGCTCCAGCTGGCGAGCGGTATCCAGCACCGCCTTGTGCTCGATCTTGGAGGTGATGATGTGCTTGCCCTTGGTCTGATAGAAGTGCGCCACGCCCTTGAGGGCGAGGTTGTCGGACTCGGTGGCACCGCTGGTCCAGACGATCTCGCGCGGGTCGGCGTTGATCAGCTCGGCAACCTGGCGGCGGCCGTTCTCGACCGCTTCTTCGGCCTTCCAACCGAACACGTGGGAGCGCGAAGCCGGGTTACCGAAGTTCCCGTCAACCAGCAGGCATTCGGCCATTTTCTGGGCGACGCGTGGGTCAACCGGCGTGGTCGCGGAGTAATCGAGGTAGATCGGCAACTTCATTTGTCTCTCCTATCAGGCGGTGGCGTCGCTCGTCGTGGCTAAGGGTCAATCGACGGCGGACGTCTCAATCTTGTCCAGCTGGGCGGTTCGGCCTGCGACACGACGCAAGTCCTGGCGCTGGGCGACTTCCTGCACCTCACGGCGCATGACGAGGTCGGCCAGGCTGATGCCGCTGAGGAATTCATGGATCTGCTGGCTGAGGTCGCACCACAGGTGGTGAGTCAGGCAGGTATCACCGGCATGGCAGTCCCCGAGGCCCTGGCAACGGGTGGCATCGACCGATTCGTTGACCGCGTCGATGACCTGTGCCACCTGGATGGTTTCCATACCGCGCGACAGCTGATAGCCGCCACCGGGGCCGCGCACACTGGAGACCAGGCTGCTACGGCGCAGCTTGGCGAACAGCTGCTCCAGATAAGAGAGGGAAATGCCCTGGCGCTCGGAAATATCGGCCAAAGACACCGGCCCATGCTGCGCGTGCAACGCCAGGTCGAGCATGGCAGTCACGGCGTATCGGCCTTTGGTAGTCAGTCGCATGGCTATTGGGTACCACGGGAGTTTCGGGATGTGTGCAAGTATGCGATTCCCGAGCATTTAAGTCAACTATTAGACCTACTGCTTTAGTCGGGTTTGCATCTGGGAGGCGGCGCGATTGTAGCAGACGAGGGGCGTGAGCACACGCCCCGTATGTCAACCTCGGTGCGCCGCGGCGCAATCAATGCGGCTGAGTGTCGCGCCTGACGGCCTGGGCCGCTTCGGTGAAGTCATCCTCGGGCAGGGCCGGCAGCTCTTTGGCGCAGTAGTCACTGCCCATTTTCGTCAACGCGCCGCACATACCCTCCAGCCGCTCGTCGACGGCCTGCAGATGGTCGAGCATCTGGCCAATGGCGCGCGCCACCGGGTCGGGCATGTCGCCACTGACACCGTAAGCGTCGAAGCCGATCTTCTCGGCCATGGCCTTGCGCTTGGCCTCCACTTCGCTGTCTTCGCGCTTGACGATGATGCGCCCGGGGATGCCCACTGCCGTGGCACCGGCCGGGACCGCCTTGGTCACCACCGCATTGGAGCCGATCTTGGCCCCCGCACCCACGGTGAACGGGCCCAGCACCTTGGCCCCCGCCCCTACCACCACGCCGTTTTCCAAGGTGGGGTGACGCTTGCCTTTGTTCCAGCTGGTACCGCCCAGCGTAACGCCTTGGTACAGGGTGACGTCATCGCCGATTTCGGCGGTTTCGCCGATGACGATGCCCATGCCGTGGTCGATGAAGAAACGCCGGCCGATGGTGGCACCGGGGTGAATCTCGATACCGGTGAGCCAGCGGCCAAAGTTCGAGACCAGTCGCGCCAGCCACTTGAAGTCGCGCCGCCACAAGGCATTACCCAGGCGGTGTAGCCAGATGGCATGCATGCCCGGGTAGCAGGTGAGCACCTCGAAGGCATTGCGCGCAGCCGGGTCACGGTGGAATACGCTTTGAATATCTTCACGCAGGCGTTCAAACATCTTTCAGTCCTTCCGTTTATGCGGCTCGCCCCGGACCACTTTCTGGGTCTCGGTGAGGATGCCGCGCAAAATGCTCATTTCCGAACGCTCGACCGCCACCCGCCCGTACAGCCGGCGCAGGCGCGGCATCAGGTGCTTGGGCTTTGCAGGGTCGAGGAAGCCGATGCCTACCAGGGTTTTCTCCAGGTGGTCGTAGAACAGCTCCATTTCGTCCATGGTCGCCAGCTCGCTGGCATCCACCTTCTCGACCTGGGCCGGTGCCACACCGGCGGCCAACCAGGCCATGCGCACCTCATAGGCGAGCACTTGCACGGCGGCAGCCAGGTTCAGCGAGCTGAAGTCGGGGTTGGAGGGAATGTGCACGTGGAAGTGACATCGCTGCAGTTCTTCGTTGGTCAGGCCGGCGTGTTCGCGCCCGAACACCAGGGCGATTTCTTCGCCACCATTGGCATGCACCACCGCCTTTTCGCCACATTCACGCGGGCCGATCAACGGCCAGGGAATGCTGCGCTCGCGGGCGCTGGTGCCCATCACCAGGTTGCAGCCGACCAGAGCCTGTTCGAGGCTGTCGACCACCTGGGCATTGTCCAGCACATCGTCGGCACCAGAGGCGCGGGCACTGGCATCCACGGCGGGGAACTCTTTCGGCTGCACCAGCACCAGACGCGACAAGCCCATGTTTTTCATGGCACGCGCAGCGCCGCCGATGTTGCCGGGGTGGCTGGTATTGACCAGAACAACACGAATATTTTGCAGCAAGGTGTTGTGCTCACAGATGCAGGAATCAGGGGCTTGGATCTTACAGAACCGACAGACGTAACGCCACGAAAGCAAATGTGCCCCTTCTGCCGCCACAGTTTTCTGCTAGAATGATCGGCTTTCTTCTTTAACATCTCCAGGTGACCCGCCCATGCAGCCTATGCTGAATATCGCCCTGCGCGCCGCTCGCAGCGCCAGTGAACTGATTTTCCGCTCCATCGAACGCCTGGATAGCATCAAGGTCGATGAGAAAGAGGCCAAGGACTACGTTTCCGAAGTCGATCGCGCCGCCGAGCAGACCATCGTCAACGCCCTGCGCAAGGCCTACCCGAACCACTCCATCCAGGGTGAAGAAACCGGCCTGCACGCCGGCACCGGTGAAGAGGGCAAGGATTACCTGTGGATCATCGACCCGCTGGACGGCACCACCAACTTCCTGCGTGGCATCCCGCACTTCGCTGTCAGCATCGCCTGCAAGTACCGTGGCCGCCTTGAGCACGCCGTGATCGTCGACCCGGTTCGCCAGGAAGAATTCACCGCCAGCCGTGGCCGTGGCGCCCAACTCAATGGCCGCCGCCTGCGTGTCAGCTCGCGCACCAGCCTGGAAGGCGCCCTGCTGGGTACCGGCTTCCCGTTCCGCGACAGCCAGATGGCCGACCTCGACAACTACCTGGGCATGTTCCGCGCCTTGACCGGCCAAACTGCCGGCATCCGCCGCGCTGGCGCTGCCAGCCTGGACCTGGCCTACGTTGCTGCCGGCCGCTTCGACGCCTTCTGGGAATCGGGGCTGTCCGAGTGGGACATGGCCGCCGGCGTGCTGCTGATTCAGGAAGCCGGTGGCCTGGTGAGCGACTTCAACGGTGGCCACGACTTCCTCGACAAAGGCCACATCGTTGCGGGCAACATCAAGTGCTTCAAGGCCGTGCTGACCACTATCCAGCCACACCTGCCAGAAAGCCTGAAGCGCTAAGCGCGGATTGCCGACAAACAAAAAGCACCCCTCGGGGTGCTTTTTTTGTGCCTGTGTCCACCCAACCAGGGCCTACTACCCCTGTAGGAGCGGCTTTAGCCGCGAAGGGGCCGGGCCTGCTGGCGAGATTTCCTGGGCATTCATCGTTGCCGCCACTGCCGCATTCGCGGCTAAAGCCGCACCTCATGGGGCAGTGGTGGGCGCTTATCTGCGGGGCAGCAACGCCCGATGTAGGAGCGGGTTCACCCGCGAAGGGGCCGGGCCTGCTGGCGAGATGCTGGGCATTCACCGTTGCCACCACTGCCGCATTCGCGGCTAAAGCCGCACCTCATAGGGCAGTGGTGGGCGCTTATCTGCGGGGCAGCA
>NZ_JBICMS010000036.1:0-76146 GCF_043106615.1 Pseudomonas sp. CJQ_9
CCTACGCCTAATTGCGTATTTCGACATTGACGCCTGGATGGGAGAACGCCTGCTGAGTCACGGCCAAAACGCTGTCTTGCGCCCCTTATTAAGCGCCAGCGCGGGCTGGCCGAAATCAAGCGGTTGCTGGCATTCTTGTTTGCGCACGAAAGGGAGCAAAGGGTGCCCGTAATGAATTGTTCTTGCACTACCTATTACTTGGAAATGACTTCGGCTTCAGACCTGAAGGCTAAGCCCCAGCGGCATGACCTACAGATTATCGAGTGCGAAGTGCCACAGGCGCTCTTCAACAAATTCCTCTACCAGCTTGTAGGCGCGTCCTGGGAATGGGGCGATCTTGATACCTGGCGTGACTCCGATTGGCAGGCACTTGTTGAGCAGGACTGCCATCGAACGTGGGTTGCCTATCACCGAGGTGCAATCGCCGGCTACTACGAGCTTTATCGCCCCGATGGTCGTAACAGTGAGATTCGATATTTTGGGCTGGCGCCGCAGTTCATAGGGTGCGGGTTCGGCGGGGCGCTGTTGAGCCACGCCGCCCTATCAGCATGGGAGTGGCCTGGCACAGAGCGGGTATGGGTGCACACATGCACACTTGACCATCCTGCAGCCCTTCAAAACTATCAAGCACGGGGATTCCGCATTTACAAGCAGGTGGAGGAAGCAGGCTAATGAGCGCCTGCGAGGCGGGAAGCCCGGCTCCCCGCTTCAAAACCCCAGGTCCCCCTGACGGTCCCGAACATTGGCAGGCTCTATCAACTCCGCCCCCTCGTTGCGAACATTGCCCACTGCTTCTCCAACCGGAAACCAACGGAAATCCTGTGCGGGGCGGCAGCCCTTTTCGATGATCGTCGCCGCACGTTCCGCCGATGTGGCGGGGTCCAGCCATTCCCTTGCCCGTTGCGGCGTCAGCACCAGCGGCTTTCGATCGTGGATGTCGATAAGCCCCTGGTCTGCGGCTGCGGTGATGATCACGAAGCCATCGCGCTCATCCGGCGCCACGCCGTGGTGCACGTCTGCCAACGCCGCAAAGAAAAGCGGGCCGCCGTCGGCACTGGTGATGTAGCAGGGCTGCTTGCGCTTTGGGTCCGCTGGATCCGCAAGCCACTCAAACCAACCATTGGCAGGCGCCAGGGCTCTGCCGTTTGGCCAAAGCGCCTTGAAGAACTTACCTGTCACTACCGTCTCGGCTCGAGCATTGATCGGATCCGGGCGCTTGCCCTTGGCCCAGGCAGGCGACCAGCCCCACTTGACCCGATCCACGTACAAACCATCACCACGCTGGCGTACGAGTTCCACGCGCGTGGACGGCGCAACGTTGTAGCGGTTGATCGGCTCGTGGTCGTAGCCATTGATCACCACCAGGTCCAGCGCGAGCTGGCGCAGGTAGTGATCCATCGACTCGTAGATCGAGTAGCGCCCGCACATAATCCACCTCTCGTCCGTCAGAATTTTCGCCGTGTATGATTGACCGCATGCCCAATGCCGGATTTACTGTATATGCATACAGTTTGCATTGGACCTTCCGTCATGACCATCACCTATCTCGGTCCGCCGACTGGCGGCACCGAAACCTTCCCGCAGTACTCGTTCCACGTTCCGGCCGGTTTCCCTTCGCCTGCCGCAGACCACCTGGAAGGCCATATTTCCCTGGATGAGCTGTTCGACATCCGCGCACCCCATGTGTATCTGGTGAAAGTTGAAGGCGACAGCATGCAAGGCGCCGGCATCTACTCAGGTGATCTGGTCATCGTAGACCGTGGCCGTGAGGCGGAGCACGGCGACATCGTCATTGCCGCGGTCAACTGCGAGCCGGTGTGCAAGCGCCTGCACCGCCGCGACGGGGTGGTGATCCTCAAGTCTGAAAACCCCGCTTACCCGGCGCGGTACATCATGGAAGGGGATGACTTTGTAGTATGGGGCGTTGTGCGTTACAGCGTTCGTGACCATGCCCAGTGACCCGGTTTTCGCGCTCATCGACTGCAACGCGTTTTACGCGAGCTGCGAGCGTGTGTTCAGGCCCGACCTGGCCAAGACCCCGATCGTGGTGCTGAGCAACAATGACGGCTGCGTGATCGCCAGGTCATACGACGCAAAACCCTTCGTGAAGATGGGCGAACCGTATTTCCAGGCCAAGGACAAATTACGCCGCTACGGCATCAAGGCCTTCAGCAGCAATTACGCGCTGTATGGCGACATGAGCGAGCGCGTCATGTCGCTGATCGAGTCGATGGTGCCTGCCGCCGAGGTTTACAGTATCGACGAGTGCTTCGCTGACCTGTCCGGAATTCAGGGAGATCTGACCCAGTTTGGGCGAAATGTGCGTTCAAGAGTCTTTCAGTGCACGGGCATCCCAGTTGGCGTTGGCATCGCCGGTACGAAGACGCTCGCCAAGCTGGCCAACCACACCGCTAAACGCTTGCAGGCCCAAACCGGCGGGGTTGTGGACATTACCGATGCGTTCAAGCGCGATTGGGTGCTCCGCAATACCGAGGTGAAGGAGGTGTGGGGTGTTGGCCGGCGCATGGCCGCCCACTTCGAGGCGATGGGCATCCATACGGCGATGGACCTGGCCAGGGCTGATGCCTGGACGCTGCGACGCAAGTTCAGCGTGGTCGTGGAGAAAACGGCCCGGGAGCTGGCCGGTACGCCCTGTCTTGAGCTGGACGAGGTAGAGCCGCCGAAGCAGGAAATATGCTGCAGCCGCATGTTTGGCAGGCGGCTTGCTGAATTGGCGCCGATCAAGCAGGCAGTAGCCACCTACGTTGGCCGCGCGGCGGAAAAGTTGCGTGCCCAGGGTTCGCTGTGCAAGCGCATGCGCGTTAGCATCCGCACCGGCATGTTCAACCCGCAGGAGCCGCACCACGCCCAGGGAGCCTTGGTGGAGCTGCCCTATCCGACCTGCGACACACTGCTCATGACCGGGCTGGCTACGGCAGCGGTCGAACAAATCTTCCGCCCCGGGTTTCGCTACAGCAAGGCCGAGGTGCTGTTGATGGACCTTCGACAACCGGGCGAATTTTCAGAAGATCTTTTTGCCCTGAGGCAGTCGGTGGCGTGCGATAGGCTGATGGCGGTCATGGACGACATCAACGGGCGCTGGGGGAGGGGTACTATGCGCACCGCCAGCGTGCCCGCGGTGCCAGACTGGGGTATGAGGAGGGACATGATGAGCCAATCTTACACGACGCGAATTGACCAGTTGTGGAAGGTAAGATGCTGAGTCGCGTCTCGGCTTGAGTTCTCCGCAGGCTAAAAGCCTGCGGAGGGTACGTCGGTTAGCTCAAGGCCCTATTTAACGTTGTATAAAATGGTGAAAGAGGCGTCGCTTGTAGGTTCTATGGAAATGGGCATGCCGAACAGCTCGCCATCGCATTGCCTTTCATTGATCTTACAGCGATGCAGATCACCTTGCCTGAACAACTTCCACAAGCCTTCATCGTGTATCAGGATGCGCTCGACCAAGTTCCTCGTCGCCTCGCTGACCCGCGCAACGTGGTAGTCCAGATCACAACCGAAATGCGGCGGGGCTTCTTGTGCATAGCCGATAACCACGCCATGCCTCTCAAGGTCATCTCTGATACGCTCGATAACGGCCTCTGCTTCACTTTTTATCATGATGGGTGCCTCACGTTGCGTGTATTCATCAAAAACTTTAGCTCACCCGGCGTTCATCCCCTGGTCACTCTGTCGGATTTTTTGTGCACAGCAGTGAGTCGCGTTGCGCTAGCCCTCCGGCAGGCTCGTTCCACAGATGAACTCCTTCGACCCCAGCCGGTGCGACCCGTACTCGACCACATAGCCCGCGCCGCGCCGCCGCGCCTCTGCCTGCGCTGTTTGCTGGTCGGCATAGACATCGACAAAGTGCCACGGATGGCGGTCTCTCAGTACGCCCCATCCAAGCACCCAGCCTGGATTTTCGGGGTCTTGGGGAAGGATCCTGGCCAGGCTGCGAATGGTCATTTCTTTCTCCTGCAAGTACACGCCGTGTAAGCCATTCAAAACCCTTATGCCGAACAGTGCGAGTTTTTTCGTTGAACCCGGCATGCCGGTGATCGGTCAGCATCACTGAAGGGAGTGGTTTGTATCACGCATTTCCTTGCGTACTTTTGAAATGTTTCTCAGCTATGGTTGAACGTAAGCGATGTTCACCAACGACGGAGTCAGGGAATGGATTATTCCAGCATGGTTGAATCGTTGGACAAGATGCTCAAAGAGGCGGCTGCCGATTGCCCGCATGAGGGTGAGCCAGCCAGCCAAGTGTTTACCGGTGCTGGCAATCATCAATGTATCCGTAGCCATTCGTGCGCAACGTCGCCGCTTGTGGACGGTGTGCCCCCTTTGCTACAGGGCATGAACGCGCGGTTGAACTTGAGCGTTGCCCCAATGGGCAGAAACTGACCGGTGGAAGCGAAGCCCGCAACGGATTGTCTGCGGGCTGTGCAGTGGTAGTGTTCGACGCTTAATCAGCAGGTCAACCTTCGAACTGGATCACCATGCGGCCTTTGATCTTGCCTTCCAGCATCTCGTCGAAGATCTGGTTGATGTCTTCGATCGGCCGCAGTGTCACCTTGGGCACGACTTTGCCCTCAGCGGCAAACTGGAAGGCCTCCTGCAGGTCCTGGCGGGTGCCTACCAACGAGCCGACTACTTCGATGCCGTCCAATACCAGGCGGGGGATGTTCAGGTTCATCGCTTCGGAGGGCAGGCCGACCGCAACCAGGCGTCCACCGGCACGTAGTGCGTCGACCGCCGAATCGAATGCGGCCTTGGCTACCGCCGTAACGACGGCTGCATGGGCACCACCGGTCTTGGCCTGAATGACCTTCGCCGCATCTTCGGTACGAGAGTTGACCACCATGTCGGCGCCCATCTCGCTGGCGAAGCGCAGTTGCTCGTCGTTGACGTCGATGGCAATCACTTTGGCGTTGAACACATTCTTCGCATATTGCAGGGCCAGATTGCCCAAGCCACCGAGGCCATAGATGGCGATCCACTGGCCGGGGCGAATGTTGGAGCTCTTCACGGCCTTGTAGGTCGTGACGCCGGCGCAGGTGACGCTGCTGGCCGCTGCAGAGTCGAGGCCGTCAGGCACCTTGACCGAGTAATCAGCCTTGACGATGCAGGCCTCGGCCATGCCGCCGTCGACGGTGTAGCCGGAATTCTTCACTTCGCGGCACAGGGTTTCGTTGCCGCTGGTGCAGTATTCGCAGTGCCCACAGCCCTGGTAAAACCAGGCAACGCTGGCGCGGTCGCCGGGCTTGAGCGAAGTAACACCGGGGCCTACTTCCTGAACCACACCAATGCCTTCGTGGCCCAGCACGACACCGGTCTTGTCACCGAAGTCGCCATTTTTGACATGCAGATCGGTATGGCATACCCCGCAGCATTGCATCTTCAGCAGCGCTTCGCCGTGTTCCAGTGGGCGCAAGGTTTTCTCGATCACGTCCACGCGACGGCCTGGCGCAACAACAGCAGCTTTCATAGGAGCCTCCGTGTCTATCCGAATGAGCTTGAGTGATGGCCGGATCAGCATAGACCTTGCGCGGGAGGGGAAAACTGCTCCAGGTCATGAGAGGGCAGCCACAGGCTGTCGAACAAAGAAAAGCCCGCGGCAAATGTGCGGCGGGCTGCAAGAACGTACGGAGCGGGGTCAGTGTGCGCAAGCAGATGTCGGTATTTCGTGAAGCGCAGGTGATCAGCCTGTCATTTGAGGCGGGGTCATTGGCGGGACGAAAAAAAGCCCGCCGTAACGGCGGGCAAATAACGTTTGAAGGGAGAGCCTGCAGAGTGGGCCGGTGGCATTAACGGTACATTAATAGCTCCCATTGACCCGGCACCTCGATCGGCCTATACAGGCCTGCCAACACTTCAGGAGCCAGCATGCGCGACCAAGACGACCTTCCCGAGCCGGAGCACGATCATCTGCTCGACCACGAATTCCTCTATGGCGACGACGTGGAGCACGAGGCGGACGCCCACGGCGCCGAGGACGAGCTGGAGGAAGACGAAACGCTGAATGACTTCGATGACCTTGATGAAGAGCGGCTCGAGCACCCAGCGTGGTTCGATGACTGCGACGACTGACTCAGCGCCCGTCTACGGAGAAGCGCCCAGGGCCGCTCACGGCCAATAGCAGCAGGCCACCCATAATGGCCATGTTCTTCAGGAACTGGGTCATGTTGGCACTGCGTTCAGGGTCGACCATGTGCCAGAAAGGGTGCCCGATCAGCGCGGTGCCCAGCACGAACAACGCGAACAGCGCTGCCAGCGGCCGGGTATAGAAGCCAACGATCAGCAGGATGGCGACCACGAACTCCATCAATACCGCAATTGCGGCCGCCAGCATGGGGGCGGGGGCACCCAGGGAGGTCATGTAGGCGACGGTGCCATCGAAACCGGTCAGCTTGGCCCAGCCTGACAAGACGAACAGGATCATCAGCAGCACGCGGGCAAGCAGGGTGATGATGTCGCGTTGACCATCGAACAGGGAGTAGCGCATAGCGGCGTTCCAGTGGACGAATGTATGCTCCACTTTAGCAGCTGCACAAAACATTGCTGCCAGACGGTAAAAAGGCGCCATGCAGGCGCCTTTTCAGGGGAATTTGGTGCGAGTGGCGGGACTCGAACCCGCAAGGCTCACGCCGACAGATTTTAAGTCTGCTGTGTATACCAATTCCACCACACTCGCACGCTTGAAGGGGTCGTGAACGACCGGCTCGCTTCTAAGTAGAAGGGCTTCGCAATCAAGCGCGCTTTATAACCCATTGTTATAGTTGAGTCAACCGCAGCACCTATGATCTACAGATGACAGGGCAGTGGTGATGGGCAATTGACACGTTGCAGTCATTAGGCCACTGTTACCGATTGATTGGATCCAAGGGTGTCAAGGGCTAGCTCAAGGCTGGCACACCGGGTTACGTTCATTTTGTCCTTCCTGCTGTGCCAGTGGAGTATGCATGGTTTCAGCTGATAGCATCGACCACCCCGTCATGCCCCCCCATCGTTATGAGCAGCTGGTTCAGTCGGTGGTGGACTACGCCATCTACATGCTTGACCCTTCTGGGCATGTGGTGTCGTGGAATGCAGGTGCGCAACGGATCAAGGGCTACCGCGCCGATGAAGTGGTCGGCCGGCATTTTTCGCTGTTTTTCACCCCGCAGGACTGCGCGGATGGCCGTCCTGACTGCCTGCTGCGCCAAGCGCTCGAGCAAGGCGTGGCGCAGGATGAAGGCTGGCGGGTACGCAAGGATGGCACGCAGTTCTGGGCGTTGGCCGCGCTGGATGTGATTCGCGACGAAGACGGCCAGATCGTTGGCCTTGCCAAGGTCACCCGTGACATTACCGACCGTCGTGAGTCGGCCATGCAACTGGATGCCATGCGGGCCCAGCTGTTCCAGGCGCAGAAGCTTGAGGCGCTTGGCCAGTTGACCGGTGGCCTGGCGCACGACTTCAACAACATGCTGACCATCATTCTCAGCTCGGCACGCCTGGCGCAGACTACCCAGGACCCGGTGCGGGCGCAGCGCATGGTGCAGCACATCATCGATGCCGGGCAGCGCGGCACCGAGCTGACTCAGCAACTGCTCAGCTTCGCTCGCCATCGCAAGCTCGATGTGGCCTGCGTTGCCCCGGCAGCCCTGGTTGCCGCCACCCGTGGCCTGCTGGAGCATGCGTTACCCAGTGCGATCACGCTGGCGGTGGTGCTGCAACCGGATCTGCCGCTGATCGAAGTCGATGCCGGGCAGCTGCAAATGGTCTTGCTCAACCTGTTGTTCAATGCCCGCGACGCCATCACTGGCAATGGCCGTATCGACCTCAAGGTCGAGGTGGTAGAGCTGGCCGGCGAGGTGGAAGGGCTGCACGGCCGCTTTGTGTGCTTTGTGGTCGAGGACAGTGGCGAAGGTATCGCGCCCGAAGTGCTGCCACGCATCTTCGAGCCATTTTTCACCACCAAGCCCTTTGGCAAGGGTACCGGCCTGGGCCTTAGCCAGGTGTACGGCTTCGCCAGGCAGAGCGGTGGCGCTATTTGTGTCGATAGCGAGCCGGGTCGTGGAACTTGCATGCAACTTTATTTGCCAATGTATCAGAATCAGGCACGCAGCCCACTCGACAGGTAGACAACATGGCACAGGCACTCAGGCGGCTGATAACGGGCATCGACGGGCTCGATGCGTTGCTCAGGGGTGGCCTGGTGGCTGGCGCCTCCTACATCGTTCAAGGCCCACCGGGTGCCGGCAAGACCATTCTTGCCAACCAGCTGGCCCATAACCACGTCCGTGACGGGGGTCGGGTGCTGGTGGCCACTTTGCTCAGCGAGTCGCATGAGCGCTTGTTCCAGTACCTGTCGACGCTCGCGTTCTTCGACCCGGGGTTGATTGGTGACCAGATTCAGTTCGTCAGCGCGTTCGACACACTGGAACAGGAAGGGCTTGAGGCTGTGGTGCGCTTGCTGCGCCAGGAAATCGGCCGGCAGAAGGCCAGCCTGCTGATCGTCGACGGTGTGCTCAATGCCCGCGCCCGTGCACACACCACGCTCGACACCAAGAAGTTCGTCTCCGAACTGCAAGGCCATGCCGCGTTCGCAGGTTGTACCGTGTTGCTGCTGACCAGCGCCCGGTTGGAGGAGGGGAGCCCTGAGCACACCATGGTCGATGGGGTCATCGAGCTGGGTGAGCAGTTACTGGGCAGCCGTGCCGTGCGCCATGTCCAATTACGCAAAACCCGTGGCAGTGGTGCCTTGTCGGGCCGCCACGAGTGCCTGATCGACGAAGCCGGCATGCACGTGTTTCCGCGCCTGGAAGCGCTGTTCAGTCACCCCAGCCAGGTCGCCAGCGGCAATGTGGGGCGCGTCAGCAGCGGGGTACCCACGTTCGATGAAATGCTCGGTGGCGGCCTGGCGAACGGTTCGGTCAGCTTGTTGATCGGGCCCTCCGGTATTGGCAAGAGCTCGTTGTGCCTGGCGTTTCTTGGGGCCAGTACCGCGCAAGCGCCAGGCTTGCATTTCGGCTTCTATGAAACGCCCGAGCGCCTGCGCAGCAAGGCCGCATCGCTGGGGTACGACTTTGCCGCAATGGAGCAAAGCGGCAGCTTGCAATTGTGTTGGCAGCCGACCACCGAGGGGTTGCTCGACCAAGTGGGCGCGCGGCTGCTGGAGCGGGTTGCCGCACTGGGCAGCAAGCGCGTGGTGATCGACAGCCTGGGGGCATTCAGCCGCCTGGCCACCGACACGGTCCGCCTCAATGCGTTTTTCCGCGCGTTGACCGGTGAGCTGCGCGCGCGCGGTGTCAGCGTGATGCTGACCTGGGAAATGCGCGATATTTTCGGCGCTGAGATCAGTGCACCGGCGCCGGACCTGTCGAGCATCGTCGACAACCTGATGCTGATGCGCTTTGTGGAGCTGGACTCGCAGCTGCGGCGTATGCTGTCGATCATCAAGGTGCGTGACAGCCACCATGACCCCGCCTTGCACGAGCTGCTGATCGGGCCCCAGGGCATAACGCTTCACAAGGCGTTCGCCGGCAACAGCGGGGTGCTTTCGGGTACGCCGGTGCCGCAGGACGGCGGGTGACAGGCGGGGCAATGAATACCATTCTGATCGTCGATGACGAATACCTGATCGCCGATATCCTGGGGTATGCCCTGGAGGATGAAGGTTATCAGGTGATGAAAGCCAGCAACGGCGACAAGGCGCTGGAAATGCTCAGGGTCACAAGCGTGCAGTTGGTGATCACCGACTACATGATGCCGGCGCTCAATGGCGAGGAGCTGGTGCGCAAAATGCGTGAAGAGCCCACTCTGGAGAAGGTGCCGGTCATTCTCATGAGTGGCGCACAGGGCAGCCAGATCTGTCCTACCCTGGTCGAGGCCATTTTCGACAAGCCATTCGACATGGACCAGATGATTGCGAAGGTGCGTGAGCTACTGAAAACGTGAGGCCTGCGGCCGAGCGCATCCATGCGCTTGGTCAGCCTGGATTCACTGCGAATCGTCGTGCTTTTCCGGGGCAGGGCTGCCTGCCTGGATACGCTTGAAGATCTCTTCACGATGGACCTGTACATCTTTCGGTGCATCGATACCGATCCTCACCTGCATCCCTTTTACGCCCAGAATGGTGACTTTGATGTCATCATTGATGACGATACTTTCGCCAACCTTACGGGTGAGTATCAGCATGTAATTCTCCTTGGTGATATAAAAGTCCGCATGGCTAACTGCCGCGGCGGCGGGAGCGGGTCCCTGTTCCTTCTCATTAAAGACGCTTTCGGCGGATAGTAATTCCCCGACAGAAAAATTCTGTTGCGTACCTTCACTTGCAGGTGCCAAAGCAAACCGTCAGCGATTTGTCGGCCAAGGTGCTCGGTGGCAAGAATAGGGCCGTTGGCGGCCAATGGGAAATTTCTTCGCATCATGGCTTGAATAGACAGGCTTAATGACCGTCCTGTTCCTCTAGGGCTTGAAGAAATACCAGCAAAGCCACCTCTTCAGGGTCCAGGCCTTTGCGTATGCGGTGTTTTGGCAGGTCCGCCAGGCGGCCCAGGGCGTAGTGTTCGAGTACGGCGGGGTGGATGTAGCAGCGGCGGCAGACCGCCGGGGTATTGCCCAGGCGCGTGGCCACCTGGCGAACGATGGCGGCCACCTGGCGTTTGGCCTCGGCCTCCGGTTCCCAGGCCAATGGCCTGAGCAGGTCCAGCGCCAAGCTGCTGCCAGCCCAGGTGCGGTAGTCCTTGGCGGTGAAGTCGGCACCTGTGAGTTGCTGCAGGAACTGGTTGACCTCGGCCGAGCCGACGCTATGGCGCTGACCGTCGGCATCCAGGTACTGGAACAGCGCCTGCCCGGGCAGTTCCATGCAGCGCTTGAGCAGGTTGGCCAGGCGCCGGTCATTGAGGGTGACGTTGTGCTCGACACCGCGCTTGCCGCGGAACTGGAAGCGAATGCTGCTGCCTTTGACCTCTACGTGGCGGTTGCGCAGGGTGGTCAGGCCGTAAGACTGGTTGTCGCGCAAGTAACGCTGGTTGCCAATGCGGATCAGCGTGTGGTCCAGCAGGCTCACCACCAGTGCCATGACCTTTTCCCGGTCCAGCCCTGGGCGTGCCAGGTAGGTTTCCAGTTGTGCGCGCAGTTTCGGCAAAACCTGGGCGAAGGCCAGCATGCGCCCGTACTTGTGCTGGTCGCGCAGTTCGCGCCATTGCACATGGTAGCGGTATTGCTTGCGGCCACGCGCATCACGGCCGGTGGCCTGCAGGTGGCCCTGGGGGTCGGCACAGATCCACACGTCTGTGTAGGCCGGGGGGATCACCAGGGCGGCAATGCGCGCCAGGGTGTCCTTGTCGCGGACCCGTTCGCCATCGGCGTCCAGGTAGATGAAACGGTCGCGCCAACGGCGCCGGGTCAGGCCTGGCTGGCTGTCTTCGACATAGTGCAAACTGCGCGGCAGAGGGCAGTCGAGCATGGTGTTTGGCCTCGGTCAGATCACTGATCAATGGACAACACGCGTGTCAGGTATGCTCAGCCCAGTAGCGCCACCGATTTGATCTGGGCGTACACGACCTGCCCTGCGTGCAGGGCGAGCTGCTCTGCCGAAAACCGGGTAATGCGCGCGAGCAGCGGGTTGCCGCCAGCGTCCAGGCTGACCAGCACATGCGCCGGGTTGGCCGCGGGGCGGGTTTCGCGAACCTTTACCGGCAAACGGTTGAGGATGCTCGAGGTGCTGTCAGCTGTCAGTGCCAGGCTTACGTCACGCGCCTGCACCTTGACCCGCAAGGTGTTGCCCATGGCCTGGGCAGCATGGGCGATGCGTAGCAAGGGCCCATGTTCGCCGGGCAGGCGCAGGTCGAGCAGGTCGTAGTGCGGGTCGTGCCCCACCACCCGGCCTTCGAACACCACGCCGGCGTCGTCGTCTTGGGCCAGCGACAGATCGAGACGGGCGAGGGTTTCGCCAATGGGGCCGCTGGCCACTGCGCGGCCGTGTTCCAGCAGCACCAGGTGGTCAGCCAGGCGTGCCACCTCGTCTTGTGCGTGGCTGACATACACCAACGGGATATCCAGCTCACCGTGCAGGCGTTCCAGGTAGGGCAGTATCTCGCGCTTGCGTGGGCCGTCGAGGGCGGCCAGCGGCTCATCCATCAATAGCAGCTGCGGGCTGCTGAGCAGGGCGCGAGCGATGCCAACCCGCTGCGCCTCACCACCCGACAGGGTCGCGGGGCGGCGATCCAGCAAATGGCCGATACCCAACAGCTCGCTGGCCTGGCTCAGGCTGACTTTGCGTTCGGCGGCCGCCAGGCGGCGCCAGCCGAATTCCAGGTTGGCGCGCACCGACAGGTGCGGGAACAGGCTGGCCTCCTGGAATACGTAGCCCACCGGGCGCAAGTGGGGGGGGCGGAAATAACCACGGCTGCTGTCCTGCCAAACCTCGCCGTTGACCTCTATATAGGCGTTGGCAGCCTGCTCCAGCCCCGCCAGGCAGCGCAGGCAAGTGGTCTTGCCAGAGCCGGACTGGCCGAACAGGGCGCTGATGCCGCGGCCGGGCAGGTGCAGGTCTACGTCCAAGGTAAAGTCGTCACGTGCCAGGTTCAGGCGCGCCACTATCGATGCAGTCATCTCAGCTCCAGCCTGCTTTGCCGCGGCGTCCGGCGTACAGCAACAGCAGCACCAGGAACGAGAACACCAGCATGGCGCCGGCCAGCCAGTGCGCTTGTGAGTATTCCATGGCCTCGACGTGATCGAATATTTGTACCGAAACCACGCGCGTCTTGTCGGGGATGTTGCCACCGATCATCAGCACCACACCGAATTCACCCACGGTGTGGGCGAAACCGAGAATGCTGGCGGTGATGAAACCGGGGCGCGCCAGCGGCAGCACGACATGGAGGAAACAGTCCCACGGGCTGGCGCGCAGGGTGGCCGCGACTTCCAGCGGGCGCTGGCCGATGGCGGCAAAGGCGTTCTGCAACGGCTGGACCACGAAGGGCATGGAGTAGACGGTCGAGCCAATGACCAGGCCAGTGAAGCTGAACACCACGGTGCCCAGGCCCATGGCCTGGGTGGCCTGGCCGAGCCAGCCGTGGGGGCCCAGGGCGATCAGCAGGTAGAAGCCGATGACGGTCGGTGGCAGCACCAGCGGCAGCGCCACCACCGCGCCCACCGGCCCGCGTAGCCAGGAGCGCGTGCGCGCCAGCCACCAGGCGACCGGCGTGCCGATGATCAGCAGGATCACTGTGGTCAGGCTGGCCAGTTTGACGGTCAGCCAGATGGCACCCAGGTCACTGGCATCCAGCGGCATCAGATTTCATAACCGTAGGACTTGATCAGGGCGGCGGCCTTTGGCCCCTTCAGGTACTCGATCAGGGCCTTGGCGGCGGCATTGTCCTTGCCTTTGTCGAGTAGCACGGCATCCTGGCGGATCGGGTCATGCAGGTTGGCCGGTACGATCCAGGCCGAGCCTTGGGTCACTTTCCCGTCCTTGAAAATTTGTGATAGTGCGACAAAACCCAGTTCGGCATTGCCGGTGGAGACGAACTGGAAAGCCTGGGTGATGTTCTGGCCTTCGACGATTTTGCCTTTGGTGGCCTCGGTAAGCTGCAGTTTGTCCAGTACCTGGGTGGCGGCCAAGCCGTATGGCGCTGCCTTGGGGTTGGCGATGGCCAGGTGGCTGAATGCGTTGTGTTTCAGCACCTGGCCCTTGGCATCGACGTAGCCGTCTTTCGCCGACCACAGCGCCAGGGTGCCGATGGCGTAGGTGAAGCGTGAACCGGGGACGATCTGCTTTTCTTCCTCAAGCTTTTTCGGGGTTGTGTCATCGGCGGCAAGGAACACTTCGAATGGCGCGCCGTTCTTTATCTGGGCGTAGAACTGCCCCGTGGCGCCGTAAGCCGCGACCAGTTTGTGGCCGGTGTCGTGTTCGAAGTCCTTGGCAATGGCCTGGATCGGCGCCGTGAAGTTCGCCGCAACGGCCACTTGAACCTCGTCGGCCCAGGCGGTGTTGAAGGCAAACAGGCTGGCCATGGCAGTGAAGGCCAGGTGAGACGGGCGGATACGCATGCAGGCAGCTCCTTGGGGTATCGTTATATTCACAACTATATAGCGATAGGCCAGTGGCCGGGAAGGGCTGCTGGGTGCATTCGCAAGGATGGTGTGATTGCGGGCTAACGAAAGGTTACCGCAGGCCGCGCAGGCGCGGGCTACCCGGCAACCCTGGCCAGTGCCTTGGCCGCGATCTCCCGGGTCAGCGCCTCGGCAGGCATACGCCGCCCCAACCGCAACGCCTGCCCTGACCACAAGTTGCTGAAATCGCTGTTGCCCTGCGGCTCGGTAATTGCCCTTAACGGCATCAATGCCCCGCCCGCCAGCGGAAACGCTGGTGCCAGCGGGCTCATCGGCCCCAGCTCGCGCATGATGCGGTTGTTGATGCCGCGGGCCGGGCGGCCGGTAAACAGGTTGGTCAGCGCCGTGTCACTGGCAGGCGCACTGTCCAGCGCCTGGCGATGTGCTGGCGAAACCTTGGCCTCGGGGCAGAACAGGTACGCCGTGCCGATCTGCACGGCAGATGCGCCCAGGGCCAGGGCCGCCAGCAGGCCGCGATGGTCAGCGATGCCGCCGGCGGCAATGACCGGCAGGCGGACCGCGTCGGCCACCTGCGGCACCAGGGCAAAGGTGCCGATCTGGCTGGTAATGGCGTCGCTGAGAAACATGCCGCGATGGCCGCCGGCTTCATAACCCATGGCGATGATGGCGTCACAGCCGTTGTGCTCCAGCCAAACGGCCTCTTCCACGGTAGTGGCGGTGCAGAGCACCTTGGCACCGCTGGCCTGTACCCGTTGCAGCAGGGCAGCCTGGGGCAAGCCGAAATGGAAGCTCACCACCTCCGGCCGCAGTTGTTCGACCAGTTGGCAACTCGCCTCATCGAAAGGCGCACGGTTCGAGACCGGGGTGGGCGCCGCGAAATCCGCGCCCACTTCGCTGTAGTAGGGGGCGAGCGCCTGCTTCCAGCGCGCGTCGCGCTCGGCATCGGGCGCGGGTGGCGGGTGGCAGAAAAAGTTCAGGTTCAGTGGGCGCCCCGGACAGCCGGCGCGGAATGCAGCAATTTCGGCGCGCACCTGTTCACTGGTGAGCATGGCGCAGGGCAATGCGCCCAACCCGCCGGCCAAGCCCACCGCAATGGCCATGGCCGAGCCGGTCGCCCCTGCCATGGGGGCCTGCAGGATGGGCAAATCAATGCCCAGCAGGTCGAGGATGCGGCGGTCGGGCCAATGGCTCATGCGAGGGTCTCCTTGCGCTGGGCGAACGGTGCGGCGGCTCTACAGGGCCTTGCTGACCTGGATGTCACTGATCTTGTCGGCGTCATCGCCATGGATTTTGCGCAAGGCTTCGAGGGCTTGCGCTTGCGAGGCGTCGGGCATCAGCGCGAAGTCCCAGCGACGCTGGCCGTCGAGCTTGTATTTGATCACGTACTTGATGGTCTGGGTCATGGTGGCCTTATCTGAGTTTCGACGACGAGCGACGGATGATCTTGATCTTGTGGGTCAGGGTGGGTTTGCGGGTAACCGAAATGGGGCGGGTGGTGACGGTATCGATGGTGATATTCCAGAACCCGGTGCTGGGCACGGTGATCTTCGCCGGAAACTTTTCGAAGTGGCCGCCGTGGTAGGTATGACGGCCGCCGTTCTTGAAGCTGCGGAAGTTGGCGTCGTTCATCAGGCGGATATTGCAGCGCTGGGAACACTCGATGACGACGATGTCGTCCTCATTGAGGTGCTCGCGCTGGTGTACGAATTTCATGTGATGCTCCGCAAGGTTTGGTTCAGCAAAGGCAAAAGATACCACGATGTGCCGTTATACTGCCGCGCTGTTCGCCGGGCGTAGATAATTCTGCCAAAGCACGGAGCAAAACTGCCTGGCGGTGGTCGAACCGGGTTCGTACAAGTTGAGGTATGACAGATGAAGTGGATGGTGGCCGCGTTGACACTGGCACTGGGTGGCTGTGTCAGTGTTTCCGAGCTGGAGCAATCGCATGCGACCCTGGATGTGATTTCTGGCAAGACCCCCCGCGAGTATGCCGATTGCGTCAAGGCCCAGCTTGCCGACAGCCGTGACCCACTGGTGGAAGAGCAACGCGGCGACGGCCTGCGCCTGACGGTGCCGCAGAAGCTGGCGGCAGGTACCGGCCCGGCCGCCCTGCTGGATATCGATGAGCGTGGCAGCGGCAGCAGCATCAAGCTGCATGAGCGGCTGAGCAACTTCCCGCTGCGCCTGGGCGATGTGCGCACGGCAGCTACCCGCTGCATCTCGGGAAGTTGATCTGAGGCAAATAAAGGGCGGTTAATGGGCTAATGGCCATCAGATCGGCCGGCTTGACGTTGTTGCGATTTCCCCGACGGGGCTAGTATCCATTTGCTTATGTTTTTTAGGCCTAAGCTTATAACAAAAGAAATGGAGATTCGTGATGACACCGTTGAGTCGCGTCGTGATCGGCAGCCTGCTGATCCTGGCCTGGCCCGGGGCGCATGCCGCCGATGGCCAGAAAATTTTCACCCAGGGCGGGGCCAACCCTGCCGCCCTGGCCTGCCTAGGTTGCCATGGCCCGGACGCCAAGGGCGTCGCTGCCGCGGGCTTTCCGCGGCTGGCCGGCCTGCCGGCTGCTTACCTCAGCAAGCAATTGCATGATTGGCGCAGCGGCAGCCGCAAGCAGGCGGTGATGGAGCCGTTGGCCAAGGCCCTGAGCGAAGAGGAAATCACCGCTGTCAGCAGCTACCTGGCCAGCCTGTCGGCAGTCGATGTCGTCGAGGGGCGCCGCCAGCAGATTGCCGGCGACCCTACCACCCGCCTGGCCCTGTACGGCGACTGGAACCGGCATATCCCTGGTTGCGTGCAATGCCACGGTCCGGGTGGCGGTGGCGTTGGCGAGCACTTCCCGCCTTTGGCCGGGCAGCCTGCCAGTTACCTGGTGGCGCAGCTCAATGCCTGGCGCGACGGCAGCCGCAGCAATGACCCGAACCAGCTGATGGTCGGCGTGGCCAAGGCCATGACCGATGACGAGATCAAGGCTGTTGCCGAGTTCTTCGCCCGCCCCGCCAGCCAGGAGGTCAAACCATGAAGCCGCTGATCCCCGCTCTGTTGCTGCTCGCTCTGGGCAGTGCCCAAGCCGCGCCTATTGCCATGGAAGACCAGTCGCAGCTGAAGGTCCCAGGCAAGCAGACCGCGCCGCAATTCACGCCCCCGGCGGAAGGCGAACTGCCAAACAATGCCTTCGGCAAGATGGTGCGTGAAGGCCATGCCTTGTTCGTCGATACCCGCCGGCTGATGCCCGAGGCGGTGGGCAATGGCATGAACTGCAGCAACTGCCACCTCGACCAGGGGCGTATGGCCCATTCGGCGCCACTGTGGGGCGCGTACCCCATGTACCCCGCCTATCGCAAGAAAAACGACAAGGTCAACACCTTCGCCGAGCGCATCCAGGGCTGCTTCCAGTTCAGCATGAATGGCAAGCCGCCGGCCGCGGACAGCCCGCAGATGACGGCGCTGTCGGTGTACGCGTACTGGCTGTCGACCAAGGCGCCGACCGGCGTCGAAATTGCCGGGCGCGGTTACCCGGAAGTCGCGCAGCCTGCAGGCGGGTACGACTTCACGCGTGGCCAGCAGGTATACCGCGAGCAATGCGCGATTTGCCATGGTGACAACGGTGAAGGGCAGCAAGTGGCGGGCGAATATGTGATGCCGCCGCTGTGGGGCAAGGACAGCTACAACTGGGGCGCCGGTATGCACCGTATCAACACGGCGGCATCGTTCATCAAGTACAACATGCCACTGGGTCAGCCGGGCAGCCTCAGCGACCAGCAGGCCTGGGATGTTGCGGCATGGATCAACCGGCATGAACGGCCGCAGGATCCCCGCCTGGTAGAAGGCTCTGTCGAGAAAACGCGGGTGAAATTCCATGCCAATGACGGCGTGAACCTGTATGGGCAGAAGGTGGATGGCGTGCTGGTCGGGCAGGGGACCGGTAGCTGACGGGGGGCCTGTAGCGAAGGCTGCGCGGGTAAGCCTGGCCGGCAACGGTGGTTGTGGCAGCAGGTTTGCTCGCCAGGAGGCCGCCATAGGCAGGCGTGATTTGTGGTATTTCAATTGCATGTCTGATGGCGATATTTGCGATCCCTCGGAACTATCTACACTTGCTTATCTCTATCTACCCATCGGTCGGCCGCAGGTCAGGCATTGTAAGGTTTCTGCCGCCTGATTAGACTGCGCCGAATTCTACAGGCCTAGCCTTTTGTAAGGACGTATATGATCAAGAAATGCTTGTTCCCGGCAGCCGGCTACGGTACCCGCTTCCTGCCTGCTACCAAAGCCATGCCCAAGGAAATGCTGCCGGTGGTCAACAAGCCACTGATCCAGTATGGCGTTGAAGAGGCATTGGATGCCGGCCTGAGCGAAATCTCCATCGTGACCGGCCGCGGCAAGCGCGCCCTGGAAGACCATTTCGACATCAGCTACGAGCTGGAAAACCAGATCAAGGGCACCGACAAGGAGAAATACCTGGTCGGTATCCGCCGCCTGCTGGACGAGTGCTCGTTCTCGTACACCCGCCAGACTGAAATGAAAGGCCTGGGCCATGCCATTCTCACCGGGCGCCCGCTGATCGGCGACGAGCCCTTTGCAGTGGTGCTGGCCGACGACCTGTGCGTCAACCCCGAAGGTGACGGCGTGCTGACCCAGATGGTCAAGCTGTACAACCAGTTCCGCTGCTCGATCATCGCCATCCAGGAAGTCGACCCTCAGGAAACCAACAAGTACGGTGTCATCGCCGGTGACATGATCCGTGACGACATCTTCCGCGTTACCAACATGGTCGAGAAGCCCGCACCGGAAGATGCACCGTCGAACCTGGCGATCATTGGCCGTTACATCCTGACGCCGGATATCTTCGACATCATCAAGAACACCGAGCCAGGCAAGGGCGGCGAAATCCAGATCACCGACGCGCTGATGCAACAGGCGCAGAACGGCTGTGTGATCGCCTACAAGTTCAAGGGCAAGCGCTTCGACTGCGGCGGCGCCGAGGGCTACATCGACGCGACCAACTTCTGCTTCGAGAACTACTACAAGACTGGCAAGGCTTACTGATACAGCCGCTACTTGTAGCACCATTGCGATGACTGGGGCCGCCGCGCGGCCCTTCGCGGGCAGGTCCGCTCCTACAGATACCGCGCATGCCTTTGGCGTGCGCCATCCTGATGGGGGCGGGTCTGCCACGAAGGGCTGCAAAGCGGCCTCAGTGCGTTATGCTGGGCGCCTGCTAGGAGAGAGAACACATGGCCTACGATTTTGATCTGTTCGTGATTGGCGCCGGCTCTGGCGGGGTGCGCGCTGCGCGCTTCGCCGCTGGTTTTGGAGCAAAGGTGGCAGTGGCTGAAAGCCGTTACCTGGGCGGCACCTGTGTCAACGTCGGCTGCGTGCCGAAAAAGCTGCTGGTCTACGGTGCGCATGTGGCCGATGAACTGGAGCAGGCTGCGGGGTACGGCTGGTCCCTGGAAGAAGGGCACTTCGACTGGGGTACCCTGATTGCCAACAAGAACCGTGAGATCGAGCGCCTGAACGGCATCTACCGTAACCTGCTGGTGAACAGTGGTGTGACCTTGGTGCAGGGGCACGCGCGTCTGACCGGGGTCAATGAAGTGGAGGTGGAGGGCCAACGCTACAGCGCCAAGCACATCCTGATCGCCACCGGCGGCTGGCCGCAGGTGCCGGACATCCCAGGCAAGGAACTGGCAATCACCTCCAACGAAGCCTTCTACCTCAAGAGCCTGCCACGTCGGGTGTTGGTGGTCGGCGGTGGCTACATCGCGGTCGAGTTCGCCGGTATCTTCCAGGGCCTGGGGGCGGCTACTTCGCTGCTGTACCGTGGCGACCTGTTCCTGCGCGGTTTCGATGGTTCGGTACGTGCCCACCTCAAGGAAGAGCTGGAAAAACGCGGCCTCGACCTGCAGTTCAATGCCGATATCCAGCGCATCGACAAGCTTGAAGACGGTAGCCTGAAGGCCACGCTCAAGGATGGTCGCGAGTTGCAGGCCGACTGCGTGTTCTATGCCACCGGCCGACGCCCGATGCTGGACAACCTGGGCCTGGAAAACACCGGGGTCGAGCTGGACAAGCGTGGCTACATCCGGGTCGACGAACAATACCAGACGACCGCGCCGTCGATCCTGGCCATTGGTGACGTGATTGGCCGGGTGCAACTGACGCCGGTGGCGCTGGCCGAAGGCATGGCGGTGGCACGGCGCCTGTTCAAGCCCGAGCAGTACCGCCCGGTGGACTACCAGAACATCCCCACAGCCGTGTTCAGCCAGCCGCCAATCGGTACCGTGGGGCTGACGGAAGAACAGGCGCTGGCGGCAGGGCACAAGGTGCAGATATTCGAAAGCCGCTTCCGCGCCATGAAACTGACCCTGACCGATATCCAGGAAAAGACCCTGATGAAGCTGGTGGTTGATGCCGACACCGACAAGGTGCTGGGCTGCCACATGGTCGGCCCTGATGCCGGCGAGATCATCCAGGGCTTGGGCATTGCCCTGAAAGCCGGTGCCACCAAGCAGCAATTCGACGAAACCATCGGCGTGCACCCGACGGCGGCCGAAGAGTTCGTTACCCTGCGTACGGCTACCCGCTGATCCACGCATTGTGTTGAAGGGGCGGGGCAACCCGCTCCTACAACTGAGTCTTCTATCAAGTACCTCTGGCTATAGCCAAAACCAATCACGAGCATGACTTTTGCCAATGAGCCTTCAGCGTGATGATTAGTTAGGATTCTATCCATCAACTGATTCCAACCCCATGAAGGAGCGTCTCTCATGCCAATCATCAACAGCCAGGTCAAACCGTTCAACGCTACCGCCTACCACAAAGGCGAGTTCGTGCAGGTCAGCGAAGCAGACCTGAAAGGCAAGTGGTCCGTCGTGTTCTTCTACCCGGCCGACTTCACCTTCGTTTGCCCGACCGAGCTGGGTGACCTCGCCGACAACTACGCCGAGTTCCAGAAGCTGGGTGTGGAAATCTACGGCGTGTCCACCGACACCCACTTCACCCACAAAGCCTGGCACGACACGTCGGACACCATCGGCAAGATCCAGTACCCGCTGATCGGTGACCCAACCCACGTCATTTCGCGCAACTTCGACGTGCTGATCGAAGAAGCTGGCCTGGCCGATCGCGGTACCTTCGTGATCAACCCGGAAGGCCAGATCAAGATCGTCGAACTGAACGACGGTGGTGTAGGCCGCGATGCAGCTGAACTGCTGCGCAAAGTGAAAGCTGCCCAGTACGTTGCTGCCCACCCCGGCGAAGTTTGCCCGGCCAAGTGGAAAGAAGGCGAAGCCACCCTGGCGCCATCGCTGGACCTGGTCGGCAAGATCTAAGGCCATGCGCGCAACAACGCGGGCGGTAAGCAGCCGCCAAAGCTGAACTAGCTACCGCCCCGTCAAACGCCCGGGCGACCTCGCCTGGGCGTTTTTGTATCCGAGTACTGAAAAAGGAATCGCCCGTATGTTGGACGCCACGCTTAAATCGCAACTGAAAACCTACCTGGAGCGGGTCACCCAGCCGATCGAGATCGTTGCCTCCCTCGACGACGGTGCGAAGTCCCGTGAATTGCATGACCTGCTGGTAGAGATCGCCAGCTTGTCCACACTCATTACCCTCAGCGCGGACGGCACCGATGCGCGTCGCCCATCGTTCTCGTTGAGCCGCCCGGGTGCTGGCGCCGATGGCAAAGGCATCAGCCTGCGCTTTGCCGGCATCCCCATGGGCCACGAATTCACCTCGCTGGTGTTGGCACTGCTGCAAGTCGGCGGCCACCCTTCCAAGGCCAGTGCCGAAGTGATCGAGCAGATCCAGGCATTGGAGGGCGAGTTCACCTTCGAGACCTATTTCTCGCTGTCATGCCAGAACTGCCCGGACGTGGTCCAGGCCTTGAACCTGATGGCCGTGCTCAACCCCAACGTGCGCCACGTTGCCATCGACGGCGCGCTGTTCCAGGCTGAAGTGGAAGCGCGCAAGATCATGGCAGTACCCAGCATCTACCTGAACGGTGAGTTGTTTGGCCAGGGGCGCATGGGCTTGGAGGAAATCCTCGGCAAGATCGACACCAGCGCCGGTGCGCGCCAGGCCGAGAAAATCAACGCCAAGGACGCTTTCGATGTGCTGGTTGTGGGCGGTGGCCCGGCTGGCGCGGCGGCTGCCATCTACGCAGCGCGCAAGGGCATTCGTACCGGCGTGGCTGCCGAGCGCTTCGGTGGCCAGGTACTCGACACCCTGGCCATCGAGAACTTCATTTCGGTGCAGGAAACCGAAGGCCCAAAACTGGCCACTGCACTCGAAGAGCACGTCAAGCAGTACGACGTCGACATCATGAACCTGCAGCGCGGCGAAGCGCTGATTCCGGCCACCGACGGCGGCTTGCATGAAGTGCGGCTGGCGGGCGGCGCATCGCTCAAGGCCAAGACCGTGATCCTGGCCACCGGTGCCCGCTGGCGTGAAATGAACGTGCCGGGTGAACAGGAGTACCGCGCGCGTGGCGTGGCCTACTGCCCGCACTGCGACGGCCCATTGTTCAAAGGCAAGCGCGTGGCGGTGATTGGCGGTGGCAACTCGGGTGTTGAGGCCGCCATTGACCTGGCCGGTATCGTTGCCCAGGTGACGCTGATCGAATTCGACAGCCAACTGCGCGCCGACGCGGTGTTGCAGCGCAAACTGCACAGTTTGCCTAACGTGAAAGTGATCACCAGCGCACTGACTACCGAGGTGCTTGGCAACGGCGAGAAAGTCACTGGCCTGCGCTACAAGGATCGCGCCACGGACGAGCAGCATGAAGTCGCGCTGGAAGGCATTTTCGTGCAGATTGGCCTGTTGCCGAACACCGATTGGCTCAAAGGTACCGTCGAACTGTCACCGCGCGGCGAGATCATTGTCGATGCCAAAGGCCAGACCAGCATTCCAGGGGTGTTCGCTGCGGGGGACGTGACCACCGTGCCATATAAGCAGATCGTGATTGCGGTGGGTGAGGGGGCCAAGGCTTCGCTGGCGGCCTTCGACCACCTGATCCGGACGTCGGCGCCGGCGTAAGCCTGGGCTGGCCCTGTCTTCGAAGGCGGAGCGCTGTCTTTCTCAAATTTTGAAAAGCCTGCGCGATTCATAGTGGGAGCGGGCTTGCCCGCGAAGCAGGCGACGCGGTGTCTGGCACCGGCTGCGCCGGTGTTCGCGGGCACGCCCGCTCCCACAGGAATCGTGTGATCTTCGAGTCCTGCATTTTGGCTGTTGATCTACACCCTCTTCGGCTGAGGCAACACCAGATCCAGCCAAGGCTCGCGAGCCCTGAGCATCGCATTGAGTCGCACCGAAGGCGGAGCAACTGTCTTTCTCAAATTTTGAAAAGCCTGCGCGATTCATTGTGGGAGCGGGCTTGCCCGCGAAGCAGGCGACGCGGTGTCTGGCACCGGCTGCGCCGGTGGTCACAAGCGGCTTTAGCCGCCAAAGGGCCGGCACTCGCAGGCATCAACCCCAGGCTGTCTATGCTTACGGCATCCACCCTCAGGAAGCCGTATCATGACGCTGATCAGCCGCGAACCCTGGTGGCTAGTCCCGCCCAAGCCCGGCCAGAAGGAGCAGGACCTGCATTGGGGTTACCTGGAAATCTACGCCGACGGTCGCACCGTATTCGTCGACCAGCGCCCCAGCGACCGGGAGCTGGCCGAGCGCAAAAGCTGCCGCAACTTCCCCGACCCCGAGCCGTGACCGCCTAGCCTTCCAGGTCTGCCAGGCGCGCTTCCAGCGCTGCGATGCGGGCTTCAAGCGCTTCGATACGCTCCTGCGACACGCTGCTGCCACTGCTGCGCTGGCCGCCCTCCTGCTGACGTGCAGCAAGAATCGCCTCGATCTGCGCCGGGTCGCCCAACGCATGGGTATAACGGTCTTCGCGCTGGCCCGCCTGGCGTGGCAGGTGCAAGGCCAGGTCGCGCGAGATCAGGCGCTCCAACTGGTGCTGGATCTGCTCGGTGTCGTCGAAGTCATGCAGGCGGTTGCTGCGGGTCAGCAGTTCGTTGAGGGTCTGCGGGCCGCGCAGGAACATCAGGCCCATCAGCACCAGTTGCGCCGGTACCAGCTCCAGGGCCTTGTCCACCCGCTGCTCCCAGCGATCGGCGCGGCTGCCCATCTGCAGGCGGGTCATGCCCTGCGCTTCAAGGTTGCGCAGGGCCTGGCCGACCTGGCCTGGGGTAAGGTTCATGACGGGCTCGCGGCTGGTCTTCTGGTTGCAGGCCAGGACCAGGGCGTTGAGGGTCAGCGGGTAGCTCTCCGGGCTGGTGGCCTGCTTTTCGATCAACGCGCCGAGGACACGGATCTCGGTGCTGCTCAAGCGGCCTTCACCGGCGGTTTCGTAGTCTGACATGGCCCTGTCTCATTACTGGGGAAAGGCCACTAGGGTAGGTAATGCCGTCGTGTAAGGCAATTGCGGCTGCTGGTGAGAGCGGGTGAACCCGCTCCGGCCAGCAGCCCGAAGAAGATCAGGCGCTACGCCGCTCTTCAGCCAGGCACGCCGCGGCCGTGAACAGCACATCGGTGGAGGAGTTCAGCGCGGTTTCCGCCGAATCCTGCAGCACCCCGATGATGAAGCCCACCGCAACCACCTGCATGGCAATTTCGCTGGGGATGCCGAACAGGCTGCACGCCAGCGGAATCAGCAGCAGCGACCCCCCTGCCACGCCGGAGGCACCGCACGCACAGACGGCTGCCACCACGCTGAGCAACAACGCTGTCGGCAGGTCGACCGCAATCCCCAATGTATGCACTGCGGCCAGCGTCAGCACGGTGATGGTGATCGCCGCACCGGCCATGTTGATGGTCGCACCCAGCGGGATCGACACCGAATAGGTGTCCTCATGCAGCCCAAGGCGCTCTGACAGCGCTAGGTTGACCGGGATATTGGCCGCCGAACTACGGGTGAAGAACGCGGTGATGCCGCTTTCGCGCAGGCACAGCAAGGTCAGCGGGAACGGGTTGCGGCGGATTTTCCAGTACACGATCAGCGGGTTCATCACCAGCGCCACGAACAGCATGCTGCCGATCAGCACTGCCAGCAGGTGCAGGTAGCCGAGCAAGGCGTTCAGACCGGATTGGGCCAAGGTCCCGCTGACCAGGCCGAAGATGCCCAGCGGGGCAAAGCGGATGACTACCCGCACGATCAGGGTGACACCGTTGGACAGGTCCTCGACCACGGTGCGCGTGGTGTCGCCCGCATTGCGCAAGGCCACGCCCAGGCCCACGGCCCAGGTCAGCACGCCGATGAAGTTGGCGTTGAGCAACGCGTTGACCGGATTGTCGACCGCGCTGAGCAACAGGTTCTGCAGGACCTCGGCAATACCGCCCGGTGCGCTGAGCGTGGCTTCGCCGGTGGCGAGCACCAATGGCGAAGGGAACAGCATGCTGGCGATCACGGCCACCAATGCCGCGGCGAAGGTGCCCAGCAGGTAGAGCCACAGGATCGGGCGAATGTGGGTTTCCTGGCCATGCCGGTGATTGGCGATCGAAGCCATGACCAGAATGAACACCAGTACAGGCGCCACTGCCTTGAGGGCACTGACGAAAACCTTGCCGAGGAAGGCCAGGTCGCCGGCCGCGCTGGGGGCCAGCAGGGCCAGGGCGATACCGGCGAGCAAGCCGATGACGATCTGCGTCACCAGGCTGGTACGGTTGAGGAGGCGGAAAACAGAGGTCATGTGCAGCGTTATCTCGGATTCTGTAAAGGGCGGGACTTTAGCACAGAGCCTTGCCGGGCGGCCCGGCACGTTTCGCGGCCAGTGCCGCCCCGCAAGCGAATGCAGGCGAGGCCGTGAACCAGCCCGGTCACCAGTGGAACAGCTCTCGCCGTGCCCCCTCGGTAATCGCCACGATCCCCGGGTGCTTGACCTTGCGCTCCACCGAAATGGCATAGAACGACTCATGCACTGCCTCGGTCTGCCCGACCAGTTGCACGCCGTACTGTCGGCACACTTCCTCGGCGATCACACTGGGTGCAACGAAGATGCCGCTGCCCGACTGGCCGAAGGCCTGCATCAACGCACTGTCGTCGAACTCGCCGACAATGCGGGGCTGTACCTGCTGCTCGCCCAGCCAGCGCAGCAAACGGCTGCGCACCACGGTTTCCTGGCCGGGAATGAGCAAAGGGGCATCCTGCAAGCACGCAGGAAAGGCCCCCGGGTAGCGCTTGGCCAATGCAGGGGTGGCGAAAAAACTCAGGCCGCATTCGCCAAGCTTCTGGCTGTAGCCCTTGATATCCAAGTTGTTGGGCATGGGGCTGTCTGAAATCACCAGGTCAAGGCGCTGGATGGCCAGGTCGCCGAGCAGCCGTTCAAGCTTGTCTTCGCGGCAATTGATACGCAGCACGTCCTCCAGCTCCATGGTCGGTGCCAGCAGGCGATAGACGATCGACTTGGGAACCACATCGGCTACGCCCACGCGGAACAGGATTTGCTCCTGTGGCCCGGCGCGCAGCATGGCCTCCAGTTCGCCACCAAGCTGGAACATCTGTTCGGCATAGGTCAGCGTCTGGCGGCCGGTTTCGGTCAGCTCCAACTGCCGCCCCACACGCTGGAACAACTCCAGGCCGTAGGTGTGTTCGAACAGGCTGATCTGCCCACTGATAGTTTGCGGGGTGAGGTTCAGCTGTTCGCTGGCGCGGGCGATGCTGCCGGTCTTGGCCACTGCCCAGAAGTAGTGCAACTGGCGATAGTTGAGCACGCTGTTTTCCTGATTCGTAAAACCCGAAGTATAACCGGTGAAAATACGAATTTTCCTGATGTATTGGCTTGTCTAGACTCCTTCGCTATCAGGCGCCTCGTGCGCCGTCGAAGTCACCACAAGCGAGGAACCCATGCTGCACTTGAAATCCATCGGCACGCCGCTGGTACTGGCCCTGGCACTATTTGCCCTGGCTGGTTGCGACCAGGCCGAGAAGTCCGCCCAGCAGATGCTCGACCAAGCTGCTCAATCGGCCAAGCAGGCCATCGACGACACCAACAAGGCGGCCCAGCAGGCGCTGAGCGAAGCCATTGGCAGTGAAGGGCAGAAGCCCGTGCAAGCTGAAAAGAACGAAAAAAGCCAGGAAATCTGACCCCAACCGCCGTTGCAGGATGTGAACAATGGAATATCTGCTGGAACTCGCCGCTAGCCCTACCGCCTGGATTGCCCTGGCTACGCTGGTGGCCATGGAAATCGTACTGGGCATCGACAACCTGATCTTCATCTCGATCCTGACCAACAAGTTGCCGGTGGCGTACCGTTCCAAGGCGCGGCGCATTGGCATCAGCATGGCCCTGATCATGCGCCTGGCGTTGCTCAGCACGGTGGCCTGGATCGTCCAGCTGACCGACCCGGTGTTCGAAGTGTTCGGCAACGCGTTCTCGTGGAAAGACATGATCCTGATTGCGGGTGGCCTGTTCCTGTTGTGGAAGGCGACCAAGGAAATTCACGAAAACGTCGACCCGCACGGTGCCAAGGAAGAAGCCAAGGTGGGTTCCACGGTGACCCTGGGCTTCGCCGCGGCGATCTTCCAGATCCTGCTGCTGGATATCGTGTTCTCGGTAGACAGCATCATCACCGCCGTGGGCATGACCGAGCACCTGCCGATCATGATCATCGCCGTGATCACTGCCGTGATCGTGATGATGGTCGCTGCCGACCCGCTGGCCAATTTCATCAACGACAACCCGACCGTCGTGATGCTGGCCCTGGGCTTCCTGATCATGATCGGTATGACGTTGATTGCCGAAGGGTTCGGTGCCCATGTGCCCAAAGGCTACGTGTACGCGGCGATGGCGTTTTCCACCGCGATCGAGGTCCTCAACATTCTCGCACGCAGGGCGCGGCTCAAGCGTGAGGCGGCTGAGCATTGAGGGGGGCAGCGGGGCGCGTTGCGCCCCGTTTGGCTGCTGAATGCTTCGCGATCAGTGCACGCCCGCAGGCCGCCGTGCTCGCGGTACGTGCCGAGTTTTGGCCAGCGCCTGCGGCGGTTGTTGATTGTGCTGTGCATGACGCCGCACGATACGTAGTACACCCCATAGCATGGCGGCTGCGACGCTCAGCCACATGCCGACCAGCATGAGGATTGCCAGGGTCAGGCTCATCTGTGCCTCCATCGCTGCGGCAAACGCCAGATTGACCGGCGTTTGCGTTCCAGACACTGTTTTAGTCTAGCCTTTTGCCTGGGACGTTCCATCGAACAAAGGTCTATCTCTGAGTCCGATTCGCTCCAAGCCGCTGTCGGACTATACCCGCGCCGTCGTCGGACCTATGATCAGTGGCCAGAGCTGGGCGCTGCCTGCCCGGCGTTGGAACAAGCGAGTGTCCATGCAGCAATCTTCCTTCAAGAGCGCCCGGCGTAGGCTGCTGGCGGCTTTCATCGTGGCAGCCAGCCTGGCGGGCTGTGCCAGCGCGCCGCCCGCCAATCTAAAAGGCCTGCCGCAACGGGTCGAAATTAGCAGCGTGCCGTTCTACCGGGGCAACGCCAACCATAGCGGTGCCATGGCCCTGGCGGCAGTGTTGTCGCAACAGGGGGCGCCGATTACCCCGGGGCTGCTGGACAAGCCCTTGAACCTGCCACAGGGTGCTGATGCTTTGGACACCACCATCCCTCGCGTGGCGCGGGACTACGGCATGGTGGTGTACCGCCTGGACAAGCAACTGGATGCGCTGTTGACCCAAGTGGCGGCGGGCAACCCGGTCCTTTTGCGCTACGAAGACGGTTCGCCCTGGTGGGGCGAGCCGCGTTATGCGGTGCTGATCGGGTATGACCGCTACAAGCAGCGGGTACTGCTGCGCTCGGGCATGCACCGCCGGCACATGATGGCATTCGACGCGTTTGCTTCGGCGTGGGCCGAGCAGGGCAGTTGGGCAGTGCTGGTGCAACCGCCACGGCAATTGCCGGCTGAAGTGGATAGGCAACGCTGGTTGCAGGCGGCCGAAGAGTTGTCGCGGGCGGGGCAGGAAATCGCGGCGAAGCAGGCGGTGAACAGCCTGAACAAATGATCGTTCCCAGCATGGCGTTTCGCGGGTAGACCCGGCCCTCCACAGAGCGTGTGCGCACCGCACTGCGCCATGGAGGAGCGGGTTCAGCCGCGAGGAGGCCAGGCCTGTTTACATCAGAAGCCCAGGCGATCGCGCAGGCTGTAGTACCAAGCACCGATAGCGCTGAACGGCACGCGCAGCATCTGGCCGCCTGGGAACGGGTAGTGCGGCAGGCCGGCAAAAGCGTCGAAACGCTCGGCCTGGCCGCGCAGGGCTTCGGCCAGCACCTTGCCCGCCAGGTGGGTATAGGTCACGCCGTGGCCCGAGCACCCCTGGGAGTAATAGATGTTGTCGCCGATGCGACCTACCTGTGGCAGGCGCGACAGGGTCAGCAGGAAGTTGCCGGTCCAGGCGTAGTCGATTTTTACGTTCTTCAGTTGCGGGAAGGCCTTGAGCATCTTCGGGCGGATGATCGCTTCGATGTTGGCCGGGTCACGTGCGCCGTACACCACGCCACCGCCGAAGATCAGGCGTTTGTCGCTGGTCAGGCGGTAATAGTCGAGCAGGTAGTTGCAATCCTCGACGCAGTAGTCCTGCGGCAGCAGGGTGCGCGCCAGCTCTTCGCCCAGGGGTTCGGTGGTGATCACCTGGGTGCCGCATGGCATGGATTTGGCGGCCAGCTCGGGCACCAGGTTGCCCAGGTAGGCGTTGCCAGCGACGATGATGAACTTGGCGCGGACCTTGCCCTGTGGGGTATGCACCACGGGGTTGGCGCCGCGCTCGATGCGCACGGCCGGGGTTTGCTCATAGATAATGCCGCCCAGCGACTCGACCGCTGCAGCTTCGCCCAGCGCCAGGTTCAGCGGGTGGATGTGACCGCCGCTCATGTCGAGCATGCCGCCGACGTAGCTGTCGCACGCCACCACCTCGCGGATGCGCTTCTGGTCCATCAGCTCCAGTTGGTTGTGGCCGAAACGCTCCCAAAGGCGCTTTTGCGATTCCAGGTGGCCCATCTGCTTGCTGGTGAGCGCGGCGAAAACGCCGCCGTCCTTCAGGTCGCACTGGATGTTGTACTTGGCCACGCGCTCACGAATGATACGCCCACCTTCGAAGGCCATGTGGCCCAGCAGCTGGGCCTGTTTAGGGCCCACGGTGCGTTCGATCACGTCGATGTCGCGGCTGTAGCTGTTGACGATCTGGCCACCGTTGCGGCCCGAGGCACCGAAGCCGACCTTGGCGGCTTCGACGATGCTCACCTTGAACCCGTTCTCCAGCAGGAACAGGGCGCTGGACAGGCCGGTGTAGCCGGCGCCGATGATGCATACATCGGTTTCCACCTCACCCTGCAGCGCCGGACGTGGCGGCACCGGGTTGGCCGAGGCGGCGTAGTAGGACTGGGGGTAGGGGGTGTTAGCCATGCTGCAGGAACCTCGTGTTTTATATTTTTAACGAATGTAGCGATGCTATCAATAATAATAAACACCCGCTAGTCGTCTGTTGAAAATCCCTCACACAGTCGCAAGCGACCCTTCTCTATAAAGAGGTTTAGATTCAGTAGCTTAGCGCGAAAAAAAGTGTTGACAGGCTTTTCCAATTGCGTAGAATGCGCACCACACGACAGGCACATAGCTCAGTTGGTTAGAGCACCACCTTGACATGGTGGGGGTCGTTGGTTCGAGTCCAATTGTGCCTACCAAATCGAAGAAGGGGTGATCCGCAAGGGTCACCCCTTTTTTCATTGGTTTTTCCGGCGGTTGGCTGCAACACCGGGAAACTGCGAAAGTTTTTGATTTTTCTGAAAAAAACGCTTTACAGGTGCGCACTTGATCACTAAGATGCGCACCACACGACAGGCACATAGCTCAGTTGGTTAGAGCACCACCTTGACATGGTGGGGGTCGTTGGTTCGAGTCCAATTGTGCCTACCAAACTCCAGAAAGGGCGATCAGCAATGATCGCCCTTTTTGCATGTGCGCGTGAAGCAGCCTGTAACCTTTGGTCACGCTTCGGCCAGCGCGCAGCATGCTAGAATCCGCCCCTTCGAAACTGGAGGTACACGCGTGCGTAAACTGGCTGTGGTAATGGCAGTGCTCGCCCTGGCGGGCTGTGAGAACGAGGTCGAGGGCGTGCACAAGCAGGTGGCTGAACACTTGCACAACCCCAAGACGGCCAAGTTCGGCAACGTGCGGATCGACACCCAAGGCACCATCTGCGGCCAGGTCCGTGGCAAGGACGATGCCGGGCAGTACGAGGCCTACCGCAGCTACGTGGCGTTCAAGCGCGATGGCCAGTACGACATTATCGTGGACGAGACCGGCAACAACCTGCGTATCCGCGAACTGTGCGGCGGTGCCGACCTGCAGCGTCGTGCCGAAGCGCTGGCCGACCAGCCGGCACCCGAAGGCTGGGATGTCGAGGTGGTGCAGGGCGCCAACATGGGCGCGCTCAGCGACATGACGGCCCGCTTGATCGAAAAGGGCATCCCGTCGTCGGTGGAATACCGCAATGGCAAGCCGGTGGTGCTGATGGGGCCGTTCCCTACTCGCGAAGAGGCGCAGGCCCGCCGCGACGAAGTCATGGCCAAACTGGGCACCGACTCGGTGGTCATCCAGCACGGCGCAGCGCGCTGACCCCTGCGCGGCTAACGCTCCCCATGGCGCATGATAGGCACCTTCCGCGCAGCATTGGCTATGCTTGGGTAGGGAGAGGCTGAAATGGGGGGCGCCGGATGTCGACACTGGAGCGGGCCATAGCCGTGGCCGCCAGGGCGCATGAAGGGCAATACGACAAGGGTGGGGCGGCGTATATCCTTCACCCGCTACGCGTGATGCTGCGGGTTGCCACACCGGAACAGCGCATTGTTGCGGTGCTTCACGATGTGATCGAGGATACCCCGCTGACCCTCTCCGACCTGGCGAAGGAGGGCTTCGCGCTGAAGATTCTGGCAGCCCTGCTGGCGCTCAGCCGGCGTGAGGGTGAAGCTTATCAGGACTTTGTCGTTCGCCTGGGCGACGACCCGCTGGCGCGCACGGTCAAACTGGCTGACCTGGCCGACAATAGCGATCTTTCGCGTATCCCCTGCCCAGGCCCCGCTGATAGGGCGCGGCTCGCCCGCTATCAGGAAGCCAGCGCTTATCTGCAGGCACTCAATTGAAGGGCACTGATAATTTGCCTACCAGGGTTCAAACTGAATTTCTGAACTTTGCCAATAGCGCCATTCGTCTTGCCAAGGGTACGCGAGGTCGCACCGGCGCCAAGCATTGCAACTCACACGATTGACACAGGACGTCTTTGCGTCCTGGTTAACCGTTGGAGATTTCCTATGTTTATCCATAACAAACGACTTCAATACACGGTGCGTGTTGCACAGCCCAATCCAGGCTTGGCAAATTTGCTACTGGAGCAATTCGGCGGCGCCCAGGGCGAACTGGCCGCAGCTAGCCGCTACTTCACCCAGGCGCTGGCTGAAGAGGATCCAGGCCGCAAAGACCTGCTCATGGATATCGCGACCGAAGAATTAAGCCACCTGGAGATTGTCGGTTCCATCATCGTGATGCTCAACAAAGGTGCCAAAGGCCGGCTTGCTGAAGGCGTCGAAGAAGAAGGGGCGCTGTACAGAGCGATTAATGGCGCGGGTAATGATTCACATATCACCTGCATCCTATACGGTGCCGGCGCTCCGCTCACCAATTCGGCGGGGGTCCCATGGAGTGCCGCTTATGTGGACACCATCGGCGAACCTACTGCGGACTTCCGCTCCAATATCGCCGCTGAAGCACGGGCCAAGATTGTATACGAGCGCCTGATGAACGTGACGGATGATCCTGGTGTGAAAGAGGCGCTTGGGTTCTTGATGACTCGCGAAATCGCTCACCAGCTTTCTTTCGAGAAAGCGTTGCACGCCATTCAGCCCAACTTCCCTCAGGGCAAGCTTCCGGGAATGCCGGAGTTCACTAACACCTATTTCAACATGTCCGGCGAGCCGAACGTGAGGGGCCCCTGGAATGAAGGGGAAGAATGGGAGTATGTCGAGAATCCTTCGGCTGCCGTGGATGGTGGCGATGGCAGCGCCTCGGTGGACCTGTCCGCTTCCGACCTTGCGGCACTGGAGGCCATGAAACTGCGAACGGCGTCCGATCCCGCCAGCGACCCAGTCACAGGTGCAGACCTCGGATCGGGTCTGGTCAACGGCAAAGGCGAATAAAGGGAGTGTTCCATGAACGCGTTACGAAGAGAGGACAAGATCCCAGCCGAATCAGGATTCGAACGTTCGATGAAAATTGCGTTGGCCGGCTTTGAGGCCGACTCGCGCCTCGCGCGGCGCGCCCTTCGAGTAAAAATGGCCATAAGTGTGTTCGGCGTGGGGGCGGTGCTGCCTAATGACCTACCCATGGCGTTACCGCCCGGGTCAGTGCGTGCGGGTTTGGTCGGCAACATCCTGCAGTGATTCGTGCTTTCAAGCGTCAGGACAATATGTCAGGGAACTTGTCGAGGAAAAAAGGGTATCGGACCATGGGCCAGTTGTCCGATACCCTTCATTAGTCATACCTCTGACATTGAACTGCCGTCCCGCTTTGCTATGGTTAAAGTCCCATATAAGACTAAAGTCGTAGGAGGGCGGCATGCGTATTCGTGGTGATGTTTTTTGGAATTGGGCCGATCCAGTGCTTCATCATCGCACCCATGACGAGCAGCTCGACAACGGCACCAGCCTAGATATTCAGGTCAGGCTCTCGCGCACAGGCCAGACGCAGCTGTTCATCGGGGTGTACGCAGCATCGGGAATGGCGCTGCATGAAGAAGCTTTCGAAGCTCGCCCCGGTGAATCAATGACCCGAGCGTTGGCCTGGGGCATCAGTCGGGCAAGGGGATTGGCCACGGATAAGGGCCATGGCGTCAAACGGGTGGCTTAGCGCAAAGGCAACGGTTGACCACCCGCCAGTTCGGTCGCCCAATCAACGCTGCGTCCAAACCACGCAAACAGTTATTTGCTCGAGCGGCTGTTGCTGCCTGCTGGCGTCGGTGTTGCAGATCGATGCAGATGAGCACCTGTGGGGTCGGTGAGTTGGATGACGTTGCCGTGTTGCCAGCCATCCGCTTGGGGATCCGCTTTGGGGATGCGGATATCGGCGCGCTGAGCTTTGGTCGTTGCCGTATCCACCCCCAAACGCCCATTTCGCTGTCGGACCATCGTCGCGTTCGCCTGGCCGTCGGCAGTGAAACCCATCATCAGTTGCGGGACGCCCACCGGTAGGGCTTTGTCTTGATCGGTATGCCAGGTGTGCCATGTTTTCCCATAGGTATGGGCCAGTCGTTTCATCAGGGCGTGCTCCGCGGCTGCAGGGATGCCGGGAGCGATCAACTGGCCAGACGAGACCTCATACCCGTGGCTGTGCCACATGGCCTTTTCCTTGGCCGGCAGCCCCGCAAACAGCGCCTCATCGATGATGTACTCGACGCCCATGATCTTCGCTGCCTTGCCATTACCATCGAAAATGACGCACTGGATGACATCTTCGTTGAGGATACTGCAGTAATGATGTGCCTCCATCTGGACATCGGGGTGGCCGTTGTAGAAGTGAAAGCCATCCAGGTAGGCGTTGATCGCCTCGATCGGCGGCTTGGATTGCAGCGTTGCTGCGCCGGCTTCCAGCAGTTGAGTCATTGCTGATTCGGGTCTGCCGGGTGTTTCCACTGGCGATCTGGTTTCGGGGGTAGAGCAGGCCCACAAGAGGCTGCAGCTCACGGCCATGGAGAAAATTGAAAGTTGCTGTTGCATAAGAGGATTGCCCTGGCTGGTGTTCTTGAAAGACCGCCATGCTCCGGGATGCGTACAGTTCAACGGACGAATGGCCCTACGCCTCCTGAAACGTACCTGAAGTGGCAACGCCCACGCGTGGTCAGTCTTCCTTCGGCACCGTCCAGAAAATCTGCACGCCGCCATCATCACGGTGGGCGAGGGTGACGTTGTCGTTCTCGGCGATTTCCTCGAGCAAGGTTTCCCAGTCGTCCGGGCTCTCCTGTTCCAGGCGGAAGATCAGCGCCGCGCGGCTGCGTTGGGCGGTGGGGCTGTTGATGATCTTCTGGATGCGAACACCCAGCTGAACGTAGCTGCTTGGGGTAGCGGAGGCGGTGCTGGACACAGGAATATCCTTGTTTTGCTGTATGTGCGTACAGTATTTCAGCGTAAGCAATTTCGCAACAGCTTGTCAGGGAAAATCCGGCGAGGCTGGCCAGAGGGTTCGCACTGTCGGTGCGGGTCTGGTGTAATGGCGGCCATTTTCGGAAGCTGCGCATGTATCGATTTCTTTCTCGTTTTCCTACCTCTACAGGCCTGGTCCTGCTGATTGCAGGCGACTTTAGTGCGCTTGACGATGCCTGGGCCGATGCACCCACTGCCGTGGTGATCGAGCCGCTGGTGGTGAGCGGTGCCTACCTGCCCACCCGTACGTTCGACCTGCCGTTCTCGGTCGATACCATCGACTTGTCCCGTGGCACTGACGGCCAGTTGGGCGTCAACCTGTCGGAAGTGCTGAGCAAGGTGCCAGGGCTGGTGGTGCAGAACCGCCAAAACTACGCCCAGGATCTGCAGGTTTCTTCGCGAGGCTACGGCGCCCGCTCGGCCTTCGGGGTGCGGGGCATCAAGCTGATCAGCGATGGGATCCCGGCCAGTACTCCCGACGGTCAAGGGCAAGCGGCCACGCTCAACCTGGATGTGGCCGAGCGCATCGAGGTGTTGCGCGGCCCGGCCGCTACCCTGTACGGCAGCAACGCCGGTGGGGTTATCCAGATGTTCAGCCGTGACGGCCAGGGCCCTGCCCAGGTAGGTGCCGAAACCACCTTCGGCAGCGACGGTTTCAACAAGAACCACCTGTCCGCCGAGGGCGGTAACGACACGGCCGGTTTCCTGCTGGATGCGTCGCGCATGGACACCGACGGCTACCGTGACCACAGCGCGGCGCGCCGTGACCAGACCTTCGCCAAGGTCCATTTCAAGCCGGATAGCGAATCGCGCCTGGCGCTGATCTACAGCAGCCTGGAACAGAACGGCACCCAGGACCCACTAGGGCAGACCTGGGAAGCCTACAAGCACGACCCGCGCTCCAGCGCGGCAGTGGCGCAAACCTATGACACGCGCAAGAGCATCGACCACCAGCAGTTGGGCATGAACTATGAGCGCTACGTGGGTGACGCCACGTTGCAGCTGAACCTGTACGCCGGGCAGCGCCGGGTGGTGCAGTACCTGTCCATCCCCAAGACGGTGGTCTCGAACAGCCAGCGCGGGGGTGGTGTGGTCGACTTCGATCGGCAGTTCCAGGGCGGTACGCTGCGCTGGATCCAGCCGGTTGCCCAGGTGCCCGGCAATCTTACCCTGACCCTTGGCGCCGATTACGACCAGAGCAAGGATGACCGCCGTGGCTACCAGAACTTCAGCGCTGACCAGCTGGGTGTGAAAGGCGAGTTGCGACGTGACGAGCAGGACACCGCCACCAGCCTGGACCCTTACCTGCAGGCGCACTGGGAAATCGGTAACTGGACCAGCGAGCTGGGGCTGCGCTACAGCAGCATGAACATGCGTGTCGATGACCATTACCTGGCCAACGGTGACGCCAGCGGCTCCAAACGGTATCAGCAAGCTACCCCTTCACTGTCTGTGATGTACGCCTTCACCCCTGATCTGCGTGGTTACGTGAGTGTCGGCAAAGGCTTCGAAACCCCCACGCAGGCCGAGATGGCCTATGCACCGGGCGCGGACGAAGGCTTCAACTTCGGGCTCAAGCCTGCCACCAGCATGCAGTATGAAACGGGCCTTAAGTACCGGCTGAGCGAGCGCACGCGGCTGGATGCCGCCGTTTATGAGATCCATACCGACGACGAAATTGTCGTGGACCGTGCGACGGACGGCCGAACCAGCTATCGCAATGCTGGGCGTACCCTCCGGCGTGGCTTCGAGGCCCGCCTGCAGCAGGATTGGAGCGACCAGTGGCAGGCCAGTGTGGTGTATACCCGCACCGATGCGCGCTATGCCGCAAACGTCAGCCAGACCATTGCACGTGGCAACCGCCTGCCAGGTGTGCCCCAGGACAACCTGTATGGCGAGCTGCTATGGAAGCCGGTGGCGGCGGTCAGCATGGGCCTGGAAGGGCAGTACCGCAGCAAGGTGTATGTCGACGACAGCAACACTGCCAAGGCGGCGCCGGCCTATGCCGTGTTCAACTGGCGTACGCGCTTCGAGCAGCATGTCGGCCCGTGGACATTCCACCAGCTGGTGCGCCTGGACAACCTGTTCGACCGGCAATATGTGGGGTCGGTGATCGTCGGCGACAGCAACGGGCGCTACTACGAGGCCGCGCCTGGGCGCTCATGGTATGCGGGGGCGGGCTTGGCGTACCGGTTCCAGTGACGGGCTGCATGGGCTGGGTTGCGCCTGCAGGGGCAGCCCAGCCACCGCTGGCAGTGCCGGTAGCGGTAGAATCGGCGCCTTATCATACGCTTCAGAGGTAGATGCGGTGGAATTGCAGCAGGGCTTCGTCCTGACCCGGCATTGGCATGACACGCCCGAAGGGACCTGCGTGGAATTCTGGCTGGCTACCGATCAGGGGCCCCGGCAATTGCGGCTTGCCCCTCAGGACTCGGTGGCTTTCATCCCGCTGGCGCAGGCTGAACATGCCCGGGTGTTGTTGGCCAAAGAGCCAGGTGTACAGCTCAAGCCCTTGCAGTTGAAGGACTTCGAGCAGCGCCCGGTCATGGGGCTGTATTGCCGCCAGCACCGGCAGCTGATGCAACTGGAGCAACGCCTGCGCAACGCCGGCATCGACATTTTCGAAGCCGACATCCGCCCGCCCGAACGCTACCTGATGGAGCGCTTCATCACCGCCCCCGTGCAGTTCACCGGCAAGCCTGATGCACAGGGCGTGCTCTGCGAAGCTCAGCTCAGGCCGCTGGCAGGTTACCGCCCACCGCTGCGCCTGGTGTCGCTGGACATCGAAACCAGCGAACGTGGGGAGTTGTACAGCATCGCCCTGGAGGGCTGTGGCCAGCGTCAGGTGTACATGCTAGGCAAACCCAACGGCGATCCAGCGGGGGTGGACTTCGATCTGCACTACTGCGCCGACCGCGCCGAGCTGCTGGTGTGCCTGAACCGGTGGATGGCGCGGCACGACCCCGACGCGATCATTGGCTGGAACCTGATCCAGTTCGACCTGCGCGTGCTGCATGAGCACGCCAAGGCGTTGCAGGTAGCGCTTGCCTTGGGGCGTAGAGGCGCAGCCATGACCTTGCGAAGCCAGGGCGGCGGTGGCCACGTATTCGCCGACGCCCCGGGGCGGTTGTTGATCGATGGCATCGAGGCGCTGCGCTCGGCTACCTGGAGTTTCCCGTCGTTCAGCCTCGAAAACGTCGCCCAGACGCTGCTCGGCGAAGGCAAAGCCATCGACACACCCTACCAGCGCATGGACGAAATCAACCGGCGCTTCGCCGAAGACAAACCGGCCCTGGCGCGATACAACCTGAAGGACTGTGAACTGGTGACGCGGATCTTCGCCCACACCCGCCTGCTTGAGTTCCTGCTGGAGCGCTCATCGGTTACCGGCCTGGCGGTGGACCGCAGCGGCGGGTCGGTCGCCGCGTTTTGCCATTTGTACATACCGCATATGCACCGCCTGGGGTACGTGGCGCCCAACCTGGGCAGCCGCCCGGACGAAGCCAGCCCCGGCGGCTTCGTGATGGACTCGCGCCCTGGTTTGTACGACTCGGTGCTGGTCCTGGATTACAAAAGCCTGTACCCCTCAATCATTCGTACCTTCCTGATCGACCCGGTGGGCCTGGTGGAAGGCTTGCACCGTCCTGACGATGACCACTCGGTGGAGGGTTTTCGTGGCGGGCGGTTTTCCCGCAGCCAGCATTGCCTGCCAGCCATCGTCGAGCGTGTGTGGCAGGGCAGGGAGGCGGCCAAACGCGAGGGTAACTCGCCGTTGTCCCAGGCACTGAAGATCATCATGAACGCGTTCTACGGTGTGCTGGGTTCCAGCGGTTGCCGCTTCTTCGACCCCCGGCTGGCCTCGTCCATCACTTTGCGTGGGCACCAGATCATGCACCAGACCCGGGCGCTGATCGAGGCCCGGGGGTTCGACGTGATCTATGGCGATACCGACTCCACCTTCGTCTGGCTCAAGGGCGCCCATGTCGAGGAAGACGCGGTGCGCATCGGTCGCGAGCTGGTGGCCGGGGTCAACCAATGGTGGCAAACACACCTGCGCGAAAGCATGAACCTGGACTGCGCCCTCGAACTTCAGTTCGAGGTGCATTACCGGCGTTTCCTGATGCCCACCATCCGTGGTACCGACGAGGGCAGCAAGAAACGTTATGCCGGGCTCAGGCAGCGGCCTGATGGCACTGAAGAAATGGTGTTCAAGGGCCTGGAATCGGTGCGCACCGACTGGTCACCGCTGGCTCGGCAGTTTCAGCAGGAACTCTACGCACGCGTGTTTCGTGGTGAGCCGTACCGTGATTACCTGTGTGACTATGTACAGCGCACGCTGGCGGGTGAAAACGACGAGCTGCTGGTCTATCGCAAGCGCTTGCGGCGGCCACTGGCCGACTATCAGCGCAACGTGCCGCCCCATGTGCGCGCCGCACGCCTGGCCGACGACTACAACAAGCGCCTGGGCCGCCCGCTGCAGTACCAGCGCGGCGGCTGGATCAGCTATGTGATCACCACCGCAGGCCCAGAGCCGCTGGAAAACCTGCAAGCCCCCATCGACCATGATCATTACATCAGCCGGCAGTTGCAGCCGGTGGCTGATGCCATCCTGCCTTTTGTCGGCGACGACTTCGCGCGGCTGATCGACCATCAACTGCTGCTGTTCTGAACGGGTAGTAGATAGCTAGCCGTCGGCGTGCCCTGAACCTGCCCAAACTCTAGCCTCAACGCCATCGCGGAGGCACAGATGCAGGGCAAATCCACTTCACCTTCGAATGCGGTCGACGCGCTTGCCATCGCGCAAGCATGCCAGGACCATTACATTGCACAGCGGCTGCCGGCCTGGATGGCGAAGCTGACGGTGGCCGACTACCGGCTGCTGAGCCAGGCACTGTCGCAGTTGCTGGCGTGCCGGGAAGGGCTGGCGCAAGCCCTGGCACAGGTGCGCAACCTGGATGACTTCAGCCGGCCTTTGCTGCAGCAGGCGCTGGCCCGGTTTGGCACCCTGGATGTCGACCGCGTGTGCCTGCGGCAATGGTATTACTTCACGTCGCCGACCATCAGTTATGTGACCGGTCGGCTTCCGGTCGCCGACAGCGATTACTACGATACGCCGCTGCTGGAGGCAGCGCTGGGCAACTTCACCGAGGCCGAGCAGCATGATCAGCCCCGCAAAAATTGCCTGGTCGATACGCTGGGCGCCACGCGTACTGAGCTATCGGCAACGGCTTTCGTCAGGCTGTGCCGCACGCTGGACCTTGGCCAGCAGTACCAGGCGCACCTGGCGGGTGTTTTTCAACCAAGCGTGCGCGAGCTGCTGGTTCGCCGCCAACGCTATGGCATGCTGGCCGATGCGCTTGCAGCCAGCGCACAGGGCGTGTTGAGCGCGGCCCAGCTGCACTGGGTGGTGCAACTGTGCATGCATGACACGCTTGGCACCCTCGCGGGGTCGCCGGTCAGCGTCCGCCGGCTGGAGCTGTTTGGTTGCCGCATGCAGCAGATTGTGGTGCTGGATGTCATTGCCGAGGGGACGCTCTACAACACCAGCAAGTACGTCCTGGTGTATGTGCCTGGCGACCCCTCAGGCCCCTGGAGCGTGTGCAACGACCTGGAACACTACGCCCGCCGGGTGCTTGGCAAGCGTTTGCGCAAGAACGACTACCGGCGTTTCTTCAGCCGCTTCGTGCGCCGTCGCGACAGCCAGCGGTTTTTCTCTGCTGTGGGTGAGCGGCTCGACGATGTCACCCACTGGGCGACCCGCAGCCTTGATGAACAGACGCATGCCTATGGTTTACCGCTGTTCGAAAGCCTGGCCGATGACTGGGTAGCGCAGGTCAAGGATGACGCGGCAATCATCGCCCCGCCAGTGGCGATGCTCGATCGCGAGGCTCAGGCCGAGCATGCTCGCCGTTTACAGGCTGAAGGGCGAACCCTGCTCGGCATCGCAGGGCTTTTCGTGCCTGCAATTGGCGCGGTGATGCTGGGTGTGATGGCCTGGGAACTGCTTGAGCAAAGCTTCCAGGCGGTCAGTGACTGGCAACAGAACGAACGCAATGCTGCGCTGGCCCACCTGCTGAATGTGGGCAAAGGGTTGTTGGCAGTCGGTGCAACCGTTGCTGTTGTCGCGGCGGCGCGACGTGCCTGGAGCATGGTGGACCCACTGGTGCCGGCGCAGCTGCCAGGTGGCGAGGAAAAACTGTGGAACACCGACCTTGCACCCTACCGTTGTGGCACCCCGCCGGCTACCGCAGTGCCGGACGAGCAGGGGGTGTATCGCCTGGCCGATCGCTGCTGGATCAGCATGGACGATCACTGGTATGAAGTGGCGTGGCGCACGGACGATGAACAATGGCAGTTGCTCCCTTACCAGGGCTATGCCCCATTGCTCCGCCACAATGGCGCCGGTGCGTGGCGGCTGTGGTGCGAGCAGCCCGCCGAATGGGAAGACGCGCGCCAGCTGTTCCGCCGCCTGGGCAAGCCCTACAGCGACCTCGATGACCAGCAGATCGACCAGGCGCTGGCGATTCACGGGCTGGACGACCAGCACTTGCGGGCATGGCATGTGTATGGCCGAGCACCTGAGGCAGCGCTGGCTGACACGGTGCAGCGGCTGTTGTTCGCCGGGCGGATCCACACGTTGGTCAGTCAACTGCGCGAAGGTGTCGCCACCGCCGATCAGCAATTGCTGGCGCGGGTGCTGAGCCTTCCCCAGGCTGCAGGCAGGCACGCGCGCGCGCTGGCTGAAGTGGCCTGGGCCGGGCGCCGCGAGCTGCTGCAAGCCATGTACGAGGAGCACAACACCGGCACGCCAACCCCTTGCCCGTTGCAACGGGCCTTCGCCAGCCTGCACCGCCTGGCGGCCAGGGAAGTGATGCGCAATGCCAGCGAGGACGACCTGCAGTGCCTGCAAGAGACCGGGCGCGTGCCGCTGTTCATGGCCGAGGCGGCAAGGCTGCAGGTTACGCGGATTCGAACCGCGCGGGTCTTTGAGGCGCTGCGCATCGATACCCCGCAGAATCTCGACCTGGCGCGGGTTGTGCTGAACCTGCTGGGGCGTGTGCCGGGGGCCGGTGGGCCTGGCTGGCGCTTGTTCGACGGTGAGGCCAGCGAGCCGCTGCTGACGATCGAAGGCGTGGGGCCAACCTTCGATCTGCTGCACCAGCATGGTGTGTTTCGCTTGCACGACCGTGCCCAGCCCAATGCCGGTGCTGCCGGGGAGCTGTTCGAAACACTGGCGGCGGCTTATGACGCCGAAGCACGAGCGGCCAACAGGCAGCCTGCTGTGTTCGCACCCGCCCTGCGTGAGGCGTTGGCAGAGGTTGCGTTCAGCCAACGGCCAGCCGTGGTGGCCGCCCTTGGCATGGGCCAGCGACGCGGGGCCTTTCTGGCACCCCTGCGGCTCGCTGACGGCCGCATTGGCTACCCCATGGCCGGCGGCAGGTTCTGGGCTGGGCTCGGGCGGCTCAGGCCACGGGCGCTGCAAGCGCGCCTGCGCGACCTGTACCCGGCTTTCAGCGATGAACAGGTCGGCCAATGGTTGGCGTCAGCCGATGCACAGGCCAGGTTGAACGACCTGGAGGCGCAATATCGACAGCTCAACACGCACCTGGACAGATGGGTTTTCAATGCCTTTGCCACCCCTGAACTGACGGCCAGACGCGAGTTCAGAAAGGGCTTGCTCGACTGCTGGCGCTTGCTCGTTCCCGAGTTGCAGGAACAGGGGGCTGTGCAGGGGCGCTTCATGCTGACCCAGACGCGCAGCCGTTTGCGTCAACTGCCCCGCTTGCCAGCGCAAGTGAGTTTCGCGCACGTGTCCATACTGGCCCTACGCGCCATGCGTCTGGAGCAAGTGCCCGACGATTTCCTGCAGGCGTTTCCCAACTTGCGCAACCTGGAAATCACCAACTGTCGGCTCAGGCGCTTACCGCTGCCCCAGATGCTGGTACAAAGGCTGGAGGTGCTCGACCTGTCCGGCAACCGAATCGCGCTCGACGAAAGCCAGGCGCTGATCCTGGCCGGTTGCCGGTCCCTGGTCTACCTGAACCTGTCGGACAACCCGTTGCGCAGGGCATTTTCCGTGTTCGCCATGACCGAGCTCAACGCCTTGCACTTGTCACGCACGCAATTGCCGGAGTTTCCCTACGGCACGCTGGACGCACCGCAACTGCACACGCTGGACCTCAGTGATAACAGTATTTCAGCGCTGCCTGCCCAGCTGCATCAGTCGCGACTGTGGCGTGCTGGCCGGGTTGAACTGTCCGGTAACCTGCTGGCGGCTGCATCGCAGGCGTCTTCCAGCTGGCATTGGCTAGAGGCGAGTCGCGTGCCGTACCGGTTCCGTTATCTGGACCTGGTGGCGGCGGAGCATCGCGATGAAATGGCCGCGTTGTGGGTTCATCTGGAGGCCGAAGAAGTATCGGACGACTTTTTCAAGACGCTGTCCGTGCTGACCACCTCCGGCGCGTTCAAGTATGCCTCTACCGCCTGTGCGCTGGCTGCCCGGGTGCTGGAAATGTTCGAAGCAATGAATGAAGACGATGCCCTGCGGCTGGAGCTGTTCGGGCATGCCGCGTCCACAGATTGCCAGGACAACGCCACTGCGCGCTTCGCTGACCTGGAAGTGCGCTTGATGATCTGGCGTACGCGCCGCCAGCAGGGTGGGCGCCCGCCGGAGCAGGGCTTGTTGTGGCTCGGCGGGCGGTTGTGGCGTTTGGCATTGCTCGACCAGTTCGCTGCAGAACATGCCCGCCGGTTGGGGGCTGGCAGTGAGTCGCTCGAATTCGCCCTGGCTTACCGTGTTGCCTTGCGGACGGCCCTGGATTTGCCCGCCCAGCCCGGGGCGATGTTGTATACCGGTATTGCCCGGTTGCAGGACACTGATATTCGCTCGGCGCGTGCCTTCGTGCTGGCAGCGCAGACCCGCGACGGCGTGGCTGAATACCTTTCCAGGCAACGCTTCTGGCAGGACTATCTGCGGGAAAGCTTCCCTGCTCGCCTGCAAGTGCCGCAGGACATGCATGATGAACTGGAGCGGCTGGTGGCGCTGGGCAACCGAGAAGCGCAGATCGAGCGGCTGCACATTCGTAATCAGCAGCGTGAGCATGCGGTGCTGTTGCAACTGACACTCGAAGCCCTGGACAGAAACGCGCCTGGCGACAGCTCGACGGGGTAAAGCGGCCGGCGCTGCGGCGCTGGCTGGCGGCTATGCGCTATGCTCAGACCAGGCGGGGATGTTTGCACAGGCGTCGCCGCCCGGTCACGGAAATCGGAAGTTACCTTTGCGGCAAGCACGCCATGGGCTGTTGGTTTAGGCTCCCGCGTCGGATCTTTCTCCATGATCTGTAGTCTTTGGTTTATCGAGAGAATAAGGAGATATGCATGCTCGTCCGCTCACTGACCCTCGCCACCCTGCTCGCGCTTGCCGGCCCTTTGCATGCCGCCGACAGTGATGCACCGTTGGCCAAGGAACTGGGCAAGGCGCGGCCATTGGTGGTCATTGCGCCGAGCAGCGCCGACCCCACCCTGCGTGGGCTCAATAAAGCGCTCGAAGACCCGGCTACCCAGGCAAAATTCAAGGAGCGCAGCCTGGTGCTGTACAGCGTGGCGCAAATGATGGGTAAACGGGAGGACAAGAACCTCGAGCAGCAAACCACCATGGCGCTGATCCGCGAACTGAAGCTGGGGGCGAGCAAAGGCACCAAAGTGATTCTGGTTGGCAAGGATGGTGGGCGGCATGTTCTCAAGGATGATGAAGACAACACCGCCCTTGATCCACAGGCGATCTTCGAGGCAGTCGATGCGCTGCCCGCCAGCGAGAAGGCGGTGACCGCACCGGAGCCGGTGGCGGCCGCACCGCAAGCCAAGGCCAAGGACGCTAAGCCTGCCAAACCCGCCAAGCCTGCCGCTGCGCCCAAGCCGCTGGAAGACTGACCGCGTGTCAGCCCTGAGCTTGCTCAGGGCCGTTGCCACGCAGGCCTGGGTCAGTCAGCAGAAGCTGGCGAAATGTGCCTGCATCCGCGCTGCGTCGGCCTGCCGCCCGCTGAACAGTTCGAATGCTTTCACGGCCTGGAACACCGCCATGTTGCTACCGTCCAGGGTGCGGCAACCCAGCGCCCGGGCAGCGCGCAGCAGTTCGGTTTCCAGCGGGAAGTAGATGATCTCCGCTACCCACAGCCGTGCATGCAGCAGCGCCACTGGCAGCGGCGTGCCGGGTAGCTTGGCCATCCCGACCGGTGTGGTGTTGACCAGCCCGTCCGCCTCGGCCAATGCCGTGGCCAAGTCGCCGCCAAGCACTGCCCGTCCCGCACCGAAATGCGCATTCAGGTTGTCGACCAGTGCCTGAGCGCGGGCGGTATCCACTTCGAACAACACCAGCTGTTCTACCCCTTCGCCCAGCAAGGCATGCGCCACCGCCGAGCCCGCGCCGCCAGCTCCCATCTGCACCACCTTGCGGCGGGCCACATCGGGCAGGCCGCGGCGCAAACCTTCGGCAAAGCCCAGGCAATCGGTGTTGTGGCCAACCCGCTTGCCGTCCTTGAGTACCACGGTGTTGACCGCGCCGATGCCGCGCGCTTCATCCGACAGCTCGTCGAGCAAAGGCAGGATCGCCTGCTTGAACGGGTAGGTGATGTTCAGGCCGGTAAAACCCGTGTGCTGCGCAGCGTCGAGCAGGCCGGGCAGGGCGCTGTCGTCCAGTTGCAACTGGTCGGCGTCGATCAGCCGGTACAGGTAGCGCAGGGCTTGGGCATCGCCTTCGTGCTCGTGCAGGGCCGGGGTGCGCGAGAGTTGGATACCCCGGCCGATCAGGCCGGCAAGGATGGCAGGCTGGCTCATGCTGCACGCTCCTTGAGCAGTGCGCCGAAGTGGCTGATGGCCATGCGGTAGCCGTGGCTTCCCAAGCCGCAGATGACGCCGACCGCGATCGACGAAACGAACGACACGTGGCGGAACGGTTCACGCTTGTGCACGTTGGACAGGTGCACTTCGATGACGGGTACTTCGCTGGCCACCAGCGCATCGCGAATGGCTACCGAGGTGTGGGTCCAGGCACCTGGATTGATCACGATACCGGCGCAGCGATTGCGCGCGGCGTGGATCCAGTCGATCAGTTCACCTTCGTGGTTGGTTTGCCGGAATTCGACTTCCAGGCCGTGGGCATTGGCAGTATCGGCGCAGTGTTGGCCAAGGTCGGCAAGGGTTTCGTAACCATACTGGGCCGGCTCTCGGGTGCCCAGCATGTTCAGGTTGGGGCCGTTGAGCACGAGAATGAGGGGCGTCATGACGGGCTTCGCTTTGTTGTTGTTGGATGTGCCTAGTTTTGTACTGACTGGTTAGTTCCGTCAATTGAGGGGAGCCGCTCCGCCGGGAAAGTGGGCGATTATCGAACCGCGTTCGCCGCCAAGGCGCACTGGCGCACATGCTGCACGCCTTACAGAATTGTAATTTTCATGCCACCACCCCGATAACCAGCCCTCCCTACAGTCTCTCGCCACCCTTCGTCGACGAGGACCTGTTCCGTGCTTATCCCCCGCAAGTTCGCCTTGCTCTGCCTGCTGCTGGTTGGCGCTACGAGCGCCCACGCCAGCCAGCGCTTGAGCTTACCCCAGGCGTTGGCCGCCGCTTTTGCCCAGAACCCGGAACTGGCTGCCACCCGTCGCGAAATCGGCATTGCCGACGGCGAATGGCGCCAGGCCAGGTTACTGCCCAACCCCGAGCTGGCGTGGGAGGTGGAGGACACGCGCCGGGAGACCAGCACCACCACCATCACCCTCAGCCAGCCGCTGGCACTGGGCGGCAAGCGCGCTGCACGCATCGCCGCGGCCGGCGTCGGTCAGGCGATCGCCCAGCTTGACCTGGAACGCCAGCGCAATGGCCTGCGTGCCGATGTGGTCCAGGCGTTCCATGCCGCCTTGCGGGCACAGACCGCGCTGGAGCTGGCGCAGCAATCCCAGGCCTTGACCGCCCGCGGGTTGCGGGTGGTGCAGGGGCGGGTCACTGCCGGCCAGTCATCGCCCGTGGAGGCCACCCGCGCCCAGGTGCAACTGGCCCAGGCCGAGGCCTTACTGCGCCGCGCGCAAACCCAGCGTAGCGTGGCCTACCAGGCCCTGGCGCGTTTGACCGGCAGCCCGCTGGCCAGCTTCGACACCTTGCAGGCGGCCAAGCTTTCGCCTGGGGCCGCGCCCAGTACTAACACTTTGCTCGCCCACGTCGAGCAAACGGTCGAGTGGCGCCTGGCCGCCGCCCAGGTCGAGCGTGGCGATGCGGCGTTGGGCACGGAAAAGGCTCAGCGCATTCCCAACCTCACCGTCAGCCTTGGCAGCCAGTACAGCCGCGAAGAGCGCGAGCGGGTGAACGTGGTTGGCCTGTCCATGCCGCTGCCGTTGTTCGACCGAAACCAGGGCAACGTGCTGGCGGCTGCGCGCCGTGCCGACCAGGCGCGTGACTTGCGTAATGCCGTGGCCCTGCGCTTGCGCAGCGAAACCCGCAGCGCGGTCGACCAATGGGCTACGGCCATGCAGGAGGTGGCGGCCTACGACCGCACCATCCTGCCGGCTGCACAGCAAGCCGTGGACACCGCGACCCGTGGTTTCGAAATGGGCAAGTTCGCTTTTCTCGATGTACTCGATGCCCAGCGCACGTTGATCGAGGCCCGTGGCCTGTACCTCGAGGCCCTGGCCTGGGCGGCCGATGCACGCGCGCGGGTCGAGCGTATCTACGGCGACCTCGATGACCTGGGCAACCCAACGATCAGCAGGAGCAGCAATGACTAACCCACGCAAGTTGGCCCTCCTGGCAGCCACCCTGGCCGCATTTGGCCTCGGTGGCCTGGCCTGGACCAGTACGCTCGGCCAGGCAGCCACTGCCCAGCCAGCTGAAGAAAGCCATGCACATGGCGAGGCGAGCGCCGCTGAAGGCCATGCAGAAACAGAGCACGACGTTGACCAAGGGCAGGTGCACCTGTCCATTGCCCAGATCGAGGCTGCCGGTGTGCAGTTGGTTGCTGCCGGGCCGCGTGCGCTGGGTACAGCCATCAGCTTCCCCGGTGAAATCCGTTTTGACGAGGACCGCACCGCCCACGTGGTACCACGGGTGCCGGGTGTGGTCGAGGCGGTCCAGGCCGAATTGGGCCAGGCGGTCAAGCGCGGGCAGGTGCTGGCGGTAATCGCCAGCCAGCAGATCTCTGACCTGCGCAGCGAGCAACAGGCTGCCCAACGCCGCCTTGAGCTGGCGCGCCTGACCTTGCGGCGCGAACAACAGCTGTGGCAGGAGCGCATCAGCGCCGAGCAGGATTACCTGCAGGCGCGCCAGGTGCTGCAGGAGGCCGAAATCGCCTTGGCCAATGCCCGGCAGAAGGTCGCCGCGGTAGGGCCGGCAGGTGCCGGCAACCGCTATGAACTGCGCGCCCCGTTCGACGCCGTGGTCGTGGAGAAACACCTGAGCGTGGGGGAGGTGGTCGACGAGACCAGCAACGCCTTCACCCTGTCTGACCTGAGCCAGGTGTGGGCGACCTTCGCTGTGGCACCGCGTGAGCTGGACAAGGTCCGAACCGGCCGTACGGTCACGGTCAGCGCGCCAGACCTGGGAGCCCAGGTCGAAGGCAAGGTCAATTACGTTGGCAGCCTGCTCGGCGAGCAGAACCGTGCCGCCACCGTCCGTGCCAGCCTGGCGAACCCTGACGGCGCCTGGCGCCCCGGTTTGTTCGTCAATGTTGTGGTCAGCCTCGAGCGGTTCGAGGCTGCGGTAGTGGTGCCTGAAATCGCCCTGCAAAGCCTGGCCGCGCAGACCGTGGTATTTGCCCGTACCGAGCAGGGCTTCGAGGCTCGACCTGTAACCACCGGCCGCCGCGATGCCGGGCAGGTGGAAATCACCAGCGGCCTGGCCGCCGGAACCCAGGTGGCTGCCGCCGGCAGCTTCGTTCTTAAGTCGGAGCTGGGCAAAGGCTCGGCCGAGCACAGCCATTGACCAGGGGGATGCCTGCATGTTCGAACGCCTGATCCAATTTGCCATCGAGCAGCGCTTGGTGGTGATGCTGGCTGTGGTCCTAATGGCCGCGGTGGGCATTCATAGCTACCGGCAGTTGCCGATCGACGCCGTACCGGATATCACCAACGTCCAGGTGCAAATCAACACGGCCGCACCCGGTTACTCGCCCCTGGAGACCGAGCAGCGCATCACCTTCGCCATCGAAACCGCCATGGCCGGCCTGCCCGGGCTGAAGCAGACGCGCTCGCTGTCGCGCTCGGGGCTGTCACAGGTCACGGTGATCTTCGAGGACGGCACCGACCTGTTCTTCGCCCGCCAGTTGGTCAACGAGCGCCTGCAAGTGGCGCGCGAGCAACTGCCCGAAGGCATCGAGGCTGGCATGGGGCCGATCTCCACCGGGCTGGGGGAGATTTTTCTGTGGACGGTGGAAGCCGAAGAGGGGGCGGTGAAGGAAGACGGCACCCCCTACAGCGCAACCGACCTGCGCGTGGTCCAGGACTGGATCATCAAGCCGCAGTTGCGCAACGTGCCTGGGGTGGCGGAGGTGAACAGCATTGGCGGGCACGCGAAGCAGTACCTGATTGCGCCGGATCTCAAGCGCTTGGCGGCTTACAAGCTTACCCTCAACGACCTGATCGCGGCGCTTGAGCGTAACAACGCCAACGTCGGCGCGGGATATATCGAACGTAACGGCGAGCAGTTGCTGATCCGCGCGCCTGGCCAGGTGGCCTCGGCCGATGATATCGCCAACATCGTCATCTCCAGCGCGGGCGGCACGCCGATCCGCGTCAGTCATGTTGCCCACGTAGGCCTTGGCGAGGCGTTGCGCTCGGGGGCGGCGACCGAAAACGGCCGCGAGGTGGTGCTGGGCACGGTGTTCATGTTGATCGGCGAAAACAGCCGCACGGTATCCCAGGCGGTCGCTGCCAAGCTGGTCGAGATCAACCGCAGCCTGCCCGAAGGGGTGTCGGCGGTGACCGTGTACGACCGCACCAACCTGGTGGAAAAGGCCATCGCCACGGTGAAGAAGAACCTGATCGAGGGGGCCATTCTGGTGATCGCTGTGCTGTTCCTGTTCCTGGGGAACATTCGCGCGGCACTGATAACCGCCATGGTCATTCCGTTGTCGATGCTGTTCACCTTCACGGGCATGTTCGCCAACAAGGTCAGCGCCAACCTGATGAGTTTGGGCGCGCTGGATTTCGGCATCATTGTCGACGGCGCGGTGGTGATCGTGGAAAACGCCATTCGCCGCCTGGCGCATGCCCAGCAACGGCATGGCCGCATGCTGACGCGCAGCGAGCGCTTGCACGAGGTGTTCGCCGCCGCCCGTGAAGCACGGCGGCCGCTGATCTACGGGCAGTTGATCATCATGGTGGTGTACCTGCCAATCTTTGCCCTGACCGGGGTCGAAGGCAAGATGTTCCACCCCATGGCCTTCACCGTGGTCATCGCCTTGCTTGGCGCGATGCTCCTTTCGGTAACCTTCGTGCCCGCTGCGATCGCCCTGTTCGTCACCGGCAAGGTCAAGGAAGAAGAGGGCCTGGTAATGCGCACCGCGCGGCAGCGTTATGCGCCGGTGCTGGCCTGGGTGCTGGGCCGGCGCCGGCGTGCATTTGCCGGGGCAGCGGCCTTGGTGCTGTTGTCCGGGGTAATGGCCAGCCGCATGGGCAGTGAATTCATCCCCAGCCTCAGCGAGGGTGACTTTGCCCTGCAGGCCCTGCGTGTGCCGGGCACCAGCCTGTCGCAATCGGTGGACATGCAGCAGCGCCTGGAGCAGGCCATCATCGCCCAGGTGCCCGAGGTGGAGCGGGTGTTCGCCCGTACCGGTACTGCCGAGATCGCTGCCGACCCGATGCCGCCGAACATTTCCGATGCCTACGTGATGCTGCGCCCGCGTGAGCAATGGGTCGACCCCGGTAAGTCACGCGAGGCGCTGATCGCCGAGGTGCAACGCGCCGCCAGCAGTGTTCCCGGCAGCAATTATGAGTTGTCGCAGCCGATCCAGTTACGTTTCAACGAGCTGATTTCCGGTGTGCGCAGTGACGTGGCGGTGAAGCTGTTCGGTGACGACATGCAGGTGCTCAACCGTACTGCCGCACAGATCGCTGGCAGCCTGCAGGGCGTACCGGGGGCGTCCGAGGTGAAGGTCGAGCAGACCACGGGCCTGCCCGTGCTGACCATCGATATCGACCGCGACAAGGCCGCTCGCCATGGCCTGAACGTAGGCGATGTGCAGGATGCCATCACCACCGCCGTGGGCGGCCGCAAGGCGGGCACCTTGTATGAGGGTGACCGGCGGTTCGACATGGTGGTGCGCCTGTCGGAAAGCTTGCGTACCGACGTCGAGGGGCTGGCCAGCCTGCTGATTCCGGTGCCTGCCAGTGAGGCCGCAGGAACCGGGCAGATCGGCTTCATCCCCCTGTCGCAGGTGGCCACACTCGACCTGCAACTGGGGCCGAACCAGGTCAGCCGCGAAGACGGCAAGCGGGTGGTGGTGGTCAGCGCCAACGTGCGGGGGCGCGACCTGAGCTCGTTCGTGCAGGAGGCCGAGCAGGTATTGCGAGGCCAGGTGCCGATACCGCCTGGGTACTGGACACGATGGGGCGGCCAGTTCGAACAGCTGCAATCGGCGGCCGAGCGCCTGCAAGTGGTGGTGCCGGTGGCCTTGCTGCTGGTCATGGCGTTGCTGTTGATGATGTTCAACAACCTCAGGGATGGCCTGCTGGTGTTCACGGGGATTCCGTTCGCCCTCACAGGGGGCGTCCTGGCCCTGTGGTTGCGCGACATTCCCTTGTCGATTTCCGCTGGCGTGGGCTTCATTGCCCTGTCGGGGGTGGCCGTGCTCAATGGCCTGGTGATGATTGCCTTCATCCGCGGCTTGCGTGAGCAGGGGCGAACGCTGCGTGCGGCGGTCGAGGAGGGCGCGCTGACCCGTTTGCGCCCGGTGCTGATGACCGCGCTGGTGGCGTCACTGGGGTTCATTCCCATGGCCTTGGCGACGGGCACCGGTGCGGAGGTGCAGCGGCCGTTGGCGACCGTGGTGATTGGCGGAATTCTGTCTTCGACTGCCTTGACCTTGCTGGTATTGCCGGCCTTGTACCAATGGGCTTATCGGCGCGAAGAGGCGCAGGAGGGGTAAAGCCCTGGCGCCGCTGGGCGGCCCATCGCGACGCACCTCCACCCTGCAGGGTGTGCCTCGGGGGAGCAACTGTCTTTCTCAAATTTTGAAAAGCCCGCGCGATTCATAGTGGGAGCGGGCTTGCCCGCGAAGCAGGCGACGCGGTGTCTGGCACCGGCTTCGCCGGTGTTCGCGGGCACGCCCGCTCCCACAGGGCCTGCGCTGGCTTGGAGTTGCCGCCGTACTTGCAGGAGCAACTGTCTTTCTCAATTTGAAAAGCCTGCGCGATTCATTGTGGGAGCGGGCGTGCCCGCGAAGCAGGCGACGCGGTGTCTGGCATCGGCTGCGCCGGTGTTCGCGGGCAAGCCCGCTCCCACGTGCTCTAGGCACCTGCGGTATTCAGCTTGTCATTCACCGCTTTCACTCCAGCTTCTGGTCCCCTCTCTAGACACAAGCGGCCTTGTGTCGCGATGGGCTGCACAGCAGCCCAGGATCTCAAACCGAGCCGTGAACGCCTTGGCCTACACCCACGGCGTTGGCTTCATCATGCAGCGATATCCGGGAAGTTTCCGGCAACGCCAGCCCGCCGACCAAAGCCACCAACGCAATCACCACCAGGTAGAACGCCGGCGCCAGGCTGCTGCCGGTCTGCCCGATCAGCCAGGTCGCGACCAGCGGCGCGGTGCCACCGAACAGCGTATACGCCACGTTGTAGGTAATGGCTGAAGCGGTGTAGCGGGTCCGGGTCGGGAAGCTCTCCGACAGCAATGCCGCTGTCACCACCCCGCTGCACAGCGCCCCGACCGCCAGCAGAATCACCCCCAGCAGGGCGCCCGGCATCGAGCCGGAGCTGGCCAGCCAGTAGGCCGGGAACACGCACAGCATCACCCACAGGCAGGTGAAGCCGATGGTCTTGCGCCGCCCGAACCGGTCCGACAGCGCCCCCGCCAGCGGGCAGCCGATGGCGGCGAACAGCAGGGCTACGGTGGTGACCAGCAGCGACTGCGCCCGGGTCAGGTTGCCGACCAGTTGCAGGTAGGTGGCGAAGTAGGTGGTGAACATGTAGAACGACAACGCCGTCAGCGAAATGAACGCCCCCAGGTTGCGAATGGCCCGGCCGTGGTGGCGCAGGGTTTCCTTGAGTGGCGAATGCTCGTGCTCCTTGCCCTGGGCCACGGCTTCCCGGAACGCCGGGGTTTCCTCCATGCGCCAGCGCAGGTACAAGCCGACCAGGCCCAGTGGCGCGGCGATCAGGAACGGAATGCGCCAGCCCCAGGCAGCCATGGCTTCGCTGGACAGGCTGGCTTCCAGGCTATAGGCGATCACCGCCGCACAGGCGAATGCGGAAAAGGTCGAAACCGGTACGAAACTGCCGTAGAAGGCTCGCTTGTCGTTGGGCGCGTGCTCCATCAGGTAGGCGCAGGCCCCGGCGTATTCGCCACCGGCAGAAAACCCCTGCAGGCAGCGCGCCAAGGTCAGCAATACCGGCGCGGCCAGGCCGATGCTGGCGTAAGTCGGCAGCAGGCCGATCAGGGTGGTGGAGCCGGCCATCAGCAAAATGGTCAGCGAGAGGATGCGCTTGCGCCCCAGTCGATCGCCGAGGGCGCCGAACACGATACCGCCCAGGGGGCGCAAGGCGAAGGCCACCGCGAACACGGCAAAGGTCTTGAGCAAGGCGACGCTGGGGTCTTCGCTGGCAAAGAACTGGCTGGCGATCAGCGTGGCGAGAAAGCCGTATACGGCAAAGTCGAACCATTCGACGAAGTTGCCGATGGCCGAGGCGGCGATCACCCTGCGCAGGGTGGCGGGGGATACCTCATGAGGTGCGGACATGCGGGGGTCTCCGATTCCATTGGCAGGCATGATGAACGTGGTGCGGTCTGGCCGCCCCATCATTGTTATGCCTGCCAGTAGATAGCCGGGCAGCGCAAGGCGCTTTGTCGAGGACGACCTCGGGATACCTGAATCAACCGCCATCGACACGGCGTGTACCCAGCAGCGCCGCGGGCGCCAGGCAATCAGGCGACAGCGACGCGATTGCGCCCTTCCTGCTTGGCCCGGTACAGCGCCAGGTCAGCCTCGCTCAGCACGGTTTCCGGCTCGCGCCCCGGCTCGCCGTTCCAGTGGGCCACCCCCAGTGACAGGGTCACCGCGCCCACCGGCTGGATCGGCGTTTCCTGCACCGTCACCCGCAGGCGCTCAGCGACCGCGGCGGCCACCTCCAGGCTGGCCCCAGGCAGCAGCATGAGGAACTCTTCACCGCCGGTGCGGCAAAGCAGGTCACCCTCGCGGCAACAGCGGCGCATCAGCTCGGCCAGCCGCTGCAGCACCTGGTCACCGACCACATGCCCATGCTTGTCGTTGACCTGCTTGAAGTGGTCGATATCCAGCACGATGGCTGCAAATGCCCGGCCTTCGGCTTCCAGCAGCGACAGGTTGAGCTCCAGGCTGCGGCGGTTGCCCAGGCCTGTCAGGGGGTCGGTCTGGGCATCGCGGTTGAGCCTGCCGATGCGCGCCTGCAGCAAGTTCAAGCCGAACAGCAAGGCGCGCTTGAGCTCGGCGGCCTCGAAGTACCAGGCCCGCACGCGATGCAAGCGCTCAGCGGTGCCGGGGCGGTCCATCGAGCGGGCGCCTGCAGCCAGTTGCCACAGTGGGCGGGCGATGGTCAGGGCCAGCCACCACAGCAGCACGCAGCCTATCAGTGCCAGCGGCGCTGAAGTACCGATCACGTTCAACACCAGGTGGCTGAGCGGCATCATGGTTTGCGCCAGAGGCTGCTGTGCCACCACGCCCCAGCCGGCGCTGGGCACGGTGGCGAAGCCGGCGACCATCTCTACACCCTGGCTGTTGGTCAGCTGGCGGGTGCCGTTGCCCAGGTTGGTCAGTTGGTCGATCAGGTCATTGCCCTGCACGACGGTCCCCACCCGCTGGCTGTCGGGGTGGTAGAGCAGCCGGCGATTGCGGTCGACCACATACAGGTACGAACCGTCCTTGTAGAAGTGCTCGCCGAGTAGGCGGTTGAGGATGTTGCGTTCCCGCAGGTACAGGCTGCCACCGACGTACCCCAGGTAGCGGCCGTTGGCGTCGACGACCGGTTGCGTCAGCGCCACCACCAGGTTGTGGGCCGCCGACAGGTAGGGTGTCGACACCAGCGCGCGGCGCTCCTGCAATGCCTCCTGCACACCGGGTGATTGCATCCGGGTGCCGACCATGTGGCGTAGCGGGGCGGGGGATATCGCCAGCAGCACGCCATTGGCATCGATCACGAATGTGGAATTGAAGGCCATGCTCTGGCCCAGCACGCGGTCTGTCTCGCGTTGCAGGGCGGCGGGATCGTCCAGATGCCGGCCTTGCTCGCTGGCGCTGTACGCCAGTTGCTGCAAGGCATTACCGATGAATGCATCGGTGATGCTGGCCAGCTTGGCCGCATACACCCGGTTGGCTTCCAGCGCGTGGTCGATCAGCAACTGGCGCTGTACCCGGTAGCTGGCGAAATAGCTGGCGCACAGCATGACCACGGCAGTAAGGGCGCACAGCACCAGAATGAGTGTGCGTAGATCCAGGCGCAGTCCGTGCTTGGCGTGTGGCAATCCTGACCTCGAATGTTCGAATGGGGTTACGAAACGTAAGCGACCGTGCCAGTCGCGCTCATGAACCTGCCTTTTCCAAGGCGTTCAGTTCGTCTTGCACCTGCTGCATGCGTTGCTCGGCCAGTGCTTGCACCTTCGGGTCCCGGGCGGTTTCACGCATCAAGCCGGTGAGTTTATCGCTCAGTTGCCGACCGGCATCGGTATCTTCCAGGGCACGGGCCTTGGCCGGGTCCTGGGTGGCCGCGACAATGGTGGCGAACTCGGCGTCGCTGAAGTTCTTGGTGCTGTAGAGGCGGAACAGGTCCTGGCGCTGGTCTTCTACGGTCAGGTGCTTGCGCAGCACATCTTCGATGGTGGCACGCGACAGCCGTGGGTGCTGGCGGCCCAGCAGCCCGGCCATGCGTTCGATGTTGTGGGTGTACGCATCCTGCAGCGGCAGCTGGGCAAGAATCTGCTCTTCACGGGAGGGCTTCTGGTCGCAGGCGGTAACGGCAGCAATCAGCAACAGCGGCAACAGCAACTTCTGGATGCGAGGCATGGCGTGGCCTGGTCGGGCAGTGAAGGCTGCCGATTATAGCGAGGTCAGCCCTGCCGCGACGAGCCCTGCGATTTGCCTTGTACGGCCGGCTGGGTTAGAACCGTGCACCCAACATTCAGGCTTGAACTTGATGCCGAACTGGACTTTGCAACCTGTTACCCGCGATGCCATTGGCGAAGTGCTGGCGTTTGTCGACAGCGCGCGCCGCGAGCTGTTTCCGGCGCTGGCCCATGCACCATTGCCCCGGGACCTGGCGCATTTCAGCGAAACCTACCTTCAGGGCGAGGGCTGCTTCCTGGAAGCCCGGGTTGGTGAGCGCCTGGTCGGGGTGATCGGCTACCTGCCCTACGACCACCGTTTCGGCCAGCTTGATTATGCTGGCGAGCGCGTAGTTGAAGTGGTGCGCCTGTTCGTGCTGCCGGCGTACCGCAGGCGCGGGCTTGCCGCCGCATTGTTCGGCGCCTTGCGCCAGCAGGCGCTGCAGGCTGGCATCGGTTGGCTCTACCTGCATACCCACCCATTCCTGCCGGGGGCCATCACGTTCTGGGAGCGGCAAGGCTTCGCTGTCGTGGATGTGGAGCCAGACCCGGTCTGGCAAACCACCCACATGCAACTGCGCTTGGGCTGAGCAGGCCAGGCGCCTGGGCTACCCAGGCTTCTGCCGGTAGCTCAGGGGGCGCGAAAGCGCAAGATGCGTGTGCCGTCCCAGGGGTCGGTGAGGTAATGGCCATGAACACCGAAGGTGTGCAGCAGGCACTCGGGCGTCAGTACCTCGAACGGACTGCCGAGGGCGACCAGCCGGCCTTTGTCGAGCACTGCAACGCGGTCGCAGGTCAGCGCCTGGTTGAGGTCGTGCAGGGCCACCAGGGTCGTCACCTGCAGGGCTTGCACCTGTTGCAGCAGGCTTAGCTGGTGCTGGATGTCCAGGTGGTTGGTCGGTTCGTCGAGCAGCAGCACCTGCGGCCGTTGGGCCAGCGCGCGGGCGATATGCACGCGCTGGCGCTCGCCACCGGACAACGCCCCCCAAAGGCGAGCGCGCAGGTGCAAGGCGTCGAGGTCGGCCAGTGCCTGCTCGACAATCGCCCGGTCCGCTCTGGAGAACGGCGCAATGGCTGACAGCCACGGCGTGCGGCCCAAGGCGACCGCGTCGAACACATTGATTGCATCGAGGGTGTCGGCCTGCTGTTCAACCAGTGCCAGGCATTGGGCCACACGCCGGCGTGGCATGCCTGCTAGTGGCTCGCCCATCAGCTGCACGCTGCCGCAGGCCGGCGGGCGCAGGCCGGCCAGCACCTTCAGCAGCGAAGACTTGCCTGAGCCGTTGGGGCCGACGATCGCGAGTGTTTCACCCGCCACCAGGTTGAGGTGGATGTCGTGCAGCACGCGTTTACCTGCCAGTTGCAGGCCAAGACCCTGGCAGCTCAGCGGCGCCAGTTGTAATGCAGCCATGACCGTCATGGGCGACCCCGGCGGCTGACCAGTATCAGCGCGAAGACCGGCGCGCCAAGCAGCGCGGTGACCACGCCCACCGGTATGACCTGGCCGCTGATCAGCGTGCGCGACAAGATGTCGGCGGCAATCAGAAACAGTGCCCCGCCCAGTGCACTGGCAGGCAGGAGGCGGCTGTGTCCGGGGCCGAGCAGCAGGCGCAGGGCGTGCGGAATGACCAGCCCGACGAAACCGATGGCGCCGACGATGGACACCATCACGGCCGTTACCAGCGCCGCGCAGCTGATCAGCAGTAACTGGGTGCGCCGCACCGGTATCCCCAGCGAAGCCGCCGAGTCTGCGCCGAAGGTGAAGGCATCCAGCGCGCGGCGATGCCACAGGCACATCAGCAAACCGAACAGTGCCACTGGCACGGCCAGCCATACTGCGGGCCAGCGCACGCCACTGAGGTTGCCCAACAGCCAGAACAGGATGCCCCGTGCCTGCTCGGCGGTGGCCGACTTGGTGATCAGGAATGCCGTCAGGGCATTGAACAGTTGCGACCCGGCGATACCGGCCAGAATCACCTGGGCGTTATTGCTGCCAGGGCCTGCCGCGCGGGCCAGCACCAGCACCAGGGCAAATGCCGCCAGGGCACCGATGAAAGCGCCGGCCGACATGCTCAGAGCAAGGCTGCCCAGGCCCAGCAGGCCAACCAGTACGGCACCGGTCGAAGCGCCGGCGGACAGCCCCAGCAGGTAAGGCTCGGCCAGGGGGTTGCGCAGCAGCGCCTGGAGGATCACGCCGCAGGTGGCCAGGCCGGTACCGCAGGCCGCCGCAACCAGTGTGCGGGTCAGGCGATAGTTCCAGATGATCCCGGCATCGATCGGGTCGACCGGATAACCGGCTTGCCACAGCTGGTTGGCCAGCACCTGGCCGACCACGCGCGGTGCCAGGCCGGTTTCGCCAATGGCGGTGCCGGCGAGCAGGGCCGCCAGCAGTGCGGCCACGGCCAGGCCGATACAGGTTGAGAGTCGACTGATCACTGGCTGGCTTTACCGCTGGCAAAAGCGGCCGCCAACGTTTGCACACCTCGGAACAGGCGGATGCCCGCCTGCATGGCGTCGGCGTCGAGGATGATGATGCGGTCGTGCTTCACCGCGTCCATGTTGCGGGTTACCGGGTCGCTGCGCAGAAATTCCAGCTTCTTCTGGTAGTCGTCGGCGGGGTAACGCCGGCGGTCCATGCGGGCGATGATCAGCCAGGTGGGGTTGGCCCTGGCCAGGGTTTCCCAACCTACGGTGGGCCATTCCTCGCTGGACTCGACCACGTTGCGCACCCCCAGGGTGCGCAGCATGAAGTCGGCGACCCCTTGGCGGCCCGCGACGTAAGGGTCGATGACCAGGTCGGCGCTGGAGAACCAGAACAGTGCCGAGGTGCCCGACAGGTCCTTGCCTGCCAATTGCGCGCGGGCGCTGTCCAGGCGGCCTTTGAGCTCGGCGTTCAGGGCCACGCCGCGCGCCTGTACATCGAAGATCTCCGCCAGCTGGCTGACGCTCTTGTAGATACTGTCGACCTGGAACGCCTGCAGGCGGGTGCCGTCGGCACCGATCAGGTTGTCCTTGCCTTCACAGTCTGAGGGCAACAGGTAGGTGGGGATGTTCAGTTCAGCGAACTGTTCGCGCGTACCGACCACACCCTGCGGCCCGACCATCCACTCGAACTGCACGGCCACCAGTTGCGGGCGTTGGCCAACCACAGCCTCGAAACTGGGTTCGTTGTCGGCCAGGCGCGGTACCGTGGCGTTCACGGCCTGGTATTCGGGCAACACATTGTTGAACCACAGCGAGCTCGCCGCGAGCTTGTCACCCAGGCCCAGGGCATAGAGCATTTCGGTGCCGGCCTGGCCGATGGTCACGGCGCGCTGCGGGGCCTGGGCAAAGGTCTGCGGCTTACCGCAGTTGTCCACCGTCAGCGGGTACTGGGTGGCGGCGGCCTGGGCCAGGCCGCTGAAGCTGAGGCCGGCAAGCAGGGTGGCGAAGCGGGGCAGCATGCTGGGCGATCTCCTATCGGACAGTTCACGGAATGAACGCACGGACAGACATCACCGCGCCCTCGCCAGCGGCAAAGGCAACACAGGTGGCCAATCCCGGGCACCCCGCCGGTTGGTGAATGTAGGCCGGCAGGTCTCCTGACTGGTGCGTCACGGCCCGGCTCCGGCCTTCCCGGGTAGTACACCCAGTGGCGTCGATGGAGCAGGCTCGGCACTTACAGTTGCGGGGGCAGTTCCGTTTGGCCCGTGTTGGCGGGCCGGGGATTCCCTATTGATTCCGTGATGGAAACCGGCGGCCCGCATGGTAGACCATCGCGCCGCCGGGTGAAAACGCTTTTCAGAAGTACTTCAGCCAGCGGAGGTCGCGCCGCCGCTGTTTCAGCCGGGCGAACGCGTGCACCGGCCGGTACAGCGCAGCCGCCAGCAACAGCGCCACGCACCATACCGCAGCCACGCCGTCGAAGCCGAAGTGGCTGCCGTGGTTGGGGCCGAACAGCGCCACGCAGGCCAGGTACAGCAGCTTCAGCACATACAGGTGCAGCAGGTAGAGGAACATCGGCGCTGCGCCGAACACCGCCAGGGCGCTGATCCAGCGGGCCTGGCCTGCGCGCTCGAATGCGCGCAGCAACAGTAGGCCGCAGCCCAGGGTCAGTGCCAGGAACACCAGCGAAGGCGGGTACTTGGTGAGGTTGAAGAAGCTCATCAGGGTTTGTGTGAACGTGGGGTAGTCGCGCCACGCGGCTTCGCCGTAGCCGTTGAGCACGCGCACCACGAAAAAGCCCAGCAGCGCCAGCAGCCCGCCAAACAGCAGGCACCGCTGACGTGGCCCGGCCTGGCTGCCGCGGGCGAACCATGGCCCAAGGCAGTAGCCCAGGGCGATCACCCCGATCCACGGCAGTACCGGGTAGGACGTGCGCAGCCGCAGCGTGTCGGACAACATCAGCCAGCCGCGGTCATGCAGAATCGCCCAGGGCACGTGGAGAGCGGACTCCGGGGCAAAGTGCAGGCTGTCGAGCAGGTTGTGCCCGGCAATGATGACGGCACTCAGGCCGAGCAGCGCCGGGCGTGGCAGCCACACCAGCAACGACAGGGCGAGCATGCTGATGCCGATGGCCCAGATCACCTGCAGGTAGATCACCGTGGGCGGCAGCTGGAACGTCCAGGCAAAGTTGACCAGGGTGAACTCCAGCGCTACCAGAAACAGCCCGCGCTTGAACAGGAACGCCGCGACATCGCCACGGCCCTGATGCTTTTCGCCATACAGCCAGGCCGAGAGCCCGGTCAGCAGCACGAACACCGGCGCGCACAGGTGCGCCAGGGTACGGCTGGCGAACAGTGCCGGCTCGGTGGTATCGATGGCCATCGGGTCGCTGACCTGGCGGTGCAGGAAGAAGGTTTCGCGCACGTGGTCCAGGAGCATGAACAGGATTACCAGACCGCGCAGGGCGTCGATGCTCTGCAGGCGCTGGTTGAGTTGGGTGGGGCTGGGGCTGGCGCTTGTCATGGAGGGTCGCTGGTGAAAGAAAGCCTGAATGAAATGTTATGTTATATCCATATAGCCATGAACGGGTAGGTTTTTTGCTCAGCGCCGGGTTGGCTTGTCGCGGTGAAGCTGCGCTACGCCAACCCGGGCTGCTCACTTCAGAAGCTGTAGTCCAGCGTTGCAAAGTAGGAGCGTGGCGTTCCCATCAGCCATTGCTGGCCGCTGAACGCCGCCTGCACATATTCGCGGTCGAACAGGTTGTTCACCTGCAACCCCAGTTTCACCTGCGGCAGAACCTGCCAGCCGATCGTGGCGTCGACCACGGTATAGCCTGGGGCGCTCTGGGTATTGGCGTTATCGGCGTAACGTTCATCCACATAGCGCGCGCCCACCCCCACCTCGATCTGCTGGCCAATACCTTTGCTCAGCCACAGGTTGGCGGTGCGCCGAGGCACGTTGGCCGGGCGGTTGCCGGCACGGTCCTGCACCGCTGCGCCCACCTGTTCGTCAAACGCGTCATACCGGGCGCGCAGCAGCGCTGCGTTGGCTGACACCCGCCACTGGTGGGCCAGTGCCAGTTCCATGGTTGCCTCCAGCCCGTCCGACGTCTGCTGGCCAGCTTGTTGAGACTCGTGCGTAAGGGGATCGGCTACCAGCAGCTTCTGCTTGACGATGTGGTAGGCCGCCAAGGTCCATTCACCACGCCCGTCCCAGAAACGGTGCTTGAGGCCCACCTCGGTCTGTTTCGCCTTGGTCAGGTCGTAGTGCATCTGGCCGGGGCTGAGGCTGATCAGGTTGTTGACCCCATCCTCGCTGGTGGCGTACTGGCCATACAGCGACAGCGCGTCACTGAGTGCATACACCAGCCCCGCACGCCAGTTGCCACCTTGCAGGCTGCGGTCGCTGCGGCTGGCATTGGTCAGGTTGTCGCGGTCGATGTGGTGCTGGTCGCGGCGCACCCCGGTCACCAGCGACAGGCGCTCAGTGAGTTGCAGGCGGTTTTCGCCGAACAGGGCAAAGGTATGGGTGGTGGACAGGCTTTGCGGGCGCAGCGGCGAGCTGCTGTGGAATACGCCCGGCTGCGGCTGCCACGGGTCGATGTAGTCCCCGCCGACATCGTTGTAGGGGCTATTGCTGTCGACGTTGAAGCGCACCTTGTTGTATTCGGCGCCGAGCACGGTTCTGCTGGCCAGGCCGAACAGCGCGTGGTCGAAGGTGAAGGTCTGGCGGTCGCCGAACTGCTCCTGGTCGTGCTTGATTTCCAGGTAGCTGCCGCGCAGCAGCTGCTGGCGCCCGGCGTCCCAGTCATACTGCTCGGCGTTGCGCCAATGGCGGCGGCTACTGATGTAGTACAGCTGGTTGCTGGCGCTGAGGTGGTCGTTGAGTGCCCAGTCGGTGGTCAGGCGGGTCCACTGGTCGTCGTAGCGCTGCTCGTCGTTTTGCAGGTTGTAGTTTTTCTTGCGCAGGCTGCTGCGGTAATGGCCGTCGATCAGCGGCGTGCCGTAGTAGTTGGCAGGCTGCGCCGCACCGCGCTCATGGGCCAGGGTAAAACTGAGGTCGTCACTGGCATCGAAGCGCAGGGCCGCGCTGAGCGCCAGGCTGCGTGAGGGGGTGCGGTCCACCCAGCCATTGCCGGCTTGCTGGTTCAGCGTCAGGCGATAGCTCAGGCGCTCGCTGAGGCTGCCACCGCTGTCCAGGCCGAGTTGCTGGCGGTCCCAGCTGCCATACCCAAGCCGCAGCTGGTTGCGCACCGTACCGGCAACCGGTTTTTTCGGGATGACGTTGACCACCGCGCCGGTGGCGCCTTCGCCGTAGAGTACCGATGCCGGGCCGCGAAGCACGTCGATACCTTCGACCATCCACGGGTCGACCGGGAAGGTCTGGGTGCCGGCTCCGGTGAACAGGCGGGCGCCGTCGAACAAGGTCATGACCGAGCCGTGCCCGGCAAAGCCACGGGCGGACAGGCCGGTGCCACCGTCGCCGGGGGAGCCGATGAAGGTAATGCCCGGCGAGCGGGTTACGGCGTCCTGCACGGTCAGGTTGTTGCGCTGCTGAAGCTGCTCGGTGCTGATGCTGCTGGTACTGGCTGGCGTTTCCAAAGCGCTGAGTCCCAGGCGCGAGCCAGCCTGGGTCGGCGTGGCCAAGTCGCTGGCGTGGCTATCGAGGGTGTCGGTGATGGCCGTGGAGGGCAATGGCAGGGGCTGCGGGCCGCGCTCATCGGCCAGGGCCGGAAGCGTGACGGCCAGGAAGGCCGCCAGGGGGTGAAGCTTGAACATACGGGACATGTCGTTCCACTGCTGCAGGAATGAATGGATCCCGGTGGAAAACACGCAAAGGAGGGCTCCGTACAGGCAGGCGCGCGTACGAATACCGGCCTGCGCCCGCCCACCGCGGGGTGCCAAGTGAAGCTTCAGGCCGGTCTCCGGGCTTGCGAGGGGCATGAAACCTTCACCTTCCCATGCCTGAGCACAGTGGTATCTCGAAGGGTTCGCTCACTTACCGTTGCGGGGGCAGCGCCGGACTTGTCGTGATAAACACGATGCACCGGCTTCCCGTTTCACCCTGCGCGCGGCGGCGCAGGGCACCTGAAACTGGCGCGCATCTGAGCACCTGGCGGTGCCGTCGTCAACCTTGAACATGGCTGGGTAGCGTGTGACGGGCAACGGACTTTGGATAGATTGCGCAGGTTATTTCGAACTTTGGCGGCTGACATCAATCCCGATAAGAGCTTGCGATTCGTTTAACTGTCAAGGAGACATCACGGCATGTTCAGTCACAACCTGCTGCGCCACACCTGCCTATTGGCCCTTATGGGCTGCCCGCTGGCAGTCACCGCTGCACCCAGTACCGAGCCATTGTTCACAGTTGGCATACTCGGCGCTTACGATGAATTCAAGTTCGAGGGTGGCCGAGAAACACAGACCGAACACGTGGATGAAGGCGGGATCTTTGCCAACTTCGGCAACAAGATGACTGCGGAGTCCGGCTTCATCTACCAGGTAGGGGCCGAGGGCAAGTATGCCGAACGGCATGACAACAAACTCAAAGAGGGTCAGGCAGGTCTGGACCTGGGTTGGCGTGCGGCGGTGGATGCGCGTAATTTCGTCGATGTGATCGTGGGCGGTGGCTACATGTGGTCACGCTTGGAGACCGAACACCGCCGAATCGAAACCGAGCTGACGTACAAAGCGCCTTTTGCCAAGGCAGCGCTGGGTTACAACCACCAGTTCGACTCGGCTACCCTGCGCATGGAAGCAGGGGTTCGGCGCACGCTCAATGGTGAGGTCGACCTGGATGTCCGGCACTATGGGAGTGACGATGCGGACATGCAAGACCGTACCAACCCCTACGCCGAGTTCACGCTGCTGATGAACCAGCAAGGCAACCTGCCCATCCAGGCCAGCGTGTACTACACCCGCACCAAATACCAGCTTGACGACCAGACGTTACTGGCCGACAACACCGAGCTCAAGCGCGAGGAGTACGGTTTCAAGCTAGGCCTGGCTTTCTGAGCACAGTGGGTCAACCAGGCCGCCCTCTTTGCGGGTGAACGCGAAGAGGTCAGCCTCGCTTCGACCCCTCAGCGCCCACGCCGCCGCGAAACCCGAGCTTCGATATTCTTGCGCCCGATCAGCAGCGGCGGCTTTTCTGCCACTGGCTCATCGGCCAGCCACTTGTACATCACCAGGCAGTCCACCAGCCCCAGCCGGGCATGGCGATAGGCCTTGGGCAAGCGGCCAACCGTTTCGAACCCCAGCTTGTGCCACAGGGCGACTGCCACTTCATTGGTGGCGACCACCGAGTTGAACTGCAGGGCCAGAAAGCCTTCCTGGCGCGCCAGTTTCTGCGAGTGCTCGCACATCAACCTGGCCACGCCGCGCCCGCGCGCTTGGGCGCAGACCATGTAGCCGCAATTGCCGACATGCGCACCGGGCCCGGCCGCATTGGGCTTGAGGTAGTACGAGCCCAGCAGTTGACCCTCTTCTTCGGCCAGCAATGTGCGCAAAGGCAGCTCCAGCCACAGGTGGCGGGCCTGTTCAAAGCTCAGGGCCGGGTCGTAGGCGTAGGTTTCGCAGGCCTGGACAGTGGCCTGGAAGGTGGGCCAGAAGCGCTCGAAGTCGTCGGCCGTCATGGGGCGTATGTGGATCATGCGGGTTCCTGCGCGGGTTCAGCCGCACAGTCTGCGGGGCACGGCGCCGTCGCGCAAGGGCGGCGCCGTTAGGTTTTAACCGTTGGCCTTGCCCACGGCATCCAGGGCCCTGGCCGAGTAGACCAGCGCGGCACCCGCGTTCATCGCCACCGCCACACCCAACGCCTCGGCAATCTCCTCACGGGTGGCGCCATGCTTCACCGCTTGCTGCGAATGCACGGCGATACAGCCGTCGCAACGGGTGGTTACCGCCACGGCCAGGGAGATCAGTTCGCGGGTCTTGGCGTCCAGATGCCCGGTTTTGGCCCCGGCGCCGCTGGCGGTCATGTAGCCGGCCACGGTGTCGGGGGAAAGTTGCTTCAGATCGCCGATGCCGGCCATCAATTGCTTTCGGTAGGCATCCCAGTCCATCATGCTCATCGTGGTCACCTTGGGGTGGTTGCGAATGGAGCTTTCAGGCTAGTCGACGCGCGGCGAACGTGCGGCTTGTACTTTGGTGCATGCCCAGTCATGCCTTTGGCTACACCATCTGCACAGGCCGCTGGCAACACACGGGCTCAGATGTAGATGAACACCAGCAGCAATGCTGCAACCACCGCCCACTTCTCCAGGTAGTAGCGCGTGCGATTGCGCTTTTTCAACGCCTTGCCGCGTTCCCGGATCTTGTAGATACGGGTGAACAGCCGGTTGATGCCGCCGGTCTTGTCTCCGGCGGTGTTGGGGGCTGCGGCAGCCGCCATGACATTGCGGCTGAACCAGCGGTTGAAGGCGCTGGCCCAGCGGTACTTGAGCGGGCGTTCGACATCGCAGAACAGAATGATGCGGTTGTGCTCGGTATTGTTGGCCGCGTAGTGGATGTAGGTTTCATCGAAAACCACCCCTTCACCGTCGCGCCAGGAGTATTTCTCGCCGTCTACATCGATGTAGCAGGCGTCGTCGTTCGGTGTGTCCAGGCCCAGGTGGTAGCGGTAGGAGCCGGCATACGGGTCACGGTGGCGCACCAGCTTGGCCCCCGGTGGCAGGGTAGCGAACATCGCCGCCTTGACCGTGCCGATGCCTTGCAGCAGTTCGGTGGTGCGTGGGCACAGGGCCATTGCCGACGGGTGGCTTTCGCCGTACCACTTCAGGTAAAAGCGCTTCCAGCCGGTTTTGAAGAACGAGTTGAAGCCCACGTCGTCGTAGTTGTCGGACTTCTTGATTTCGCCTACCTGCAGCAGTTGCCGGCCTTCTTCGCGAATTTCCTGCCAGTGCTCCTGCAGCGGTTTCAGTTCGGGAAAGGCCTCGACGGGCAGGTACGGCTTGGCCGGGTGTTTGGAAAACAGGTACAGAAAACTGTTGATCGGGGCCAAAAAGCTGGAGTGGTCGCCCAGTTGGCGGGTCAGCTTGTGACGGACCCGACCGCGCAGGTGAACGTACGCGATCGAGAGAACGAAGAGGAGGACGAGTGCAATTTTCATGGACGGTTACTTGTCGAAAATAAGGCCATGCGCCATGGCATAAGCCCGCCAGCATAAACAATCATGTGGGCAGTTTGTACTTATTGTTACGAAACCGTGGGCCGACATTGGTGTAATGCCCTACAGTCGTGCGCAAACGTTTCATGCCCAGGAGTCACCATGGTTCATGATGTACGCCCCAGCGGCAGCCCGTTCAAGCGGTTGTTTTTCGCCCTGCCGGTCAGCGATGTCCAGCGCAGGGCCCTGGCCCAGTTCCGTCGCGGCCTGAACCTGCGCAGCGGCAAACCGGTGCCGGCGGCCAACTTTCATGTCACGTTGCTGTTCCTGGGCGATGTGGATGCCGCCCTGGTGCCGGCGATTTGTGCGGCGGTCGATCACCTGGCGCTGCCGGGCAGGGCACCCCGGTTGACACTTGACCGCTTGCAGGTGTGGCAGCGCTCCAGCGCCCTGGTACTGGAGGCGCAGCAGGTGCCAGCAGCGCTGATGCGCCTGGTGTACGGCCTGCAGCAGGCGCTGCTGCCTTTTGCCGGGCAAGCTGCCAAGCGCGACTACCGCCCCCACCTGACGCTTGCCAGGGATTTTCGGGGCCACTTGCCAGAGGCCGGCAGTGCGCCGGCGTTTTTCCTCGGCGCCCCGCACTTCACGTTGTATGAATCGCGCAAGGGCGCCTACTGGCCGTTGGCGCAATGGCCACTGGCGGCCTCCAGTGCCACGCCTGGTGGCTGACGGGTGATTGCCCGCCGCCCTTCAGTCAAACCGGCAAGCTCTGGTAAGGCAGTTCATCCCCTGGGCTGCGTTCGAACTGGCGCTTGTATTCGCGGCTGAACTGCGACGTGCTCTGGTAGCCCACCCGGTGCGCCGTCTGTGCAACACCCAGGCCTTCGCCGATCAGCATTTGCTGGGCTTTGAGCAACCGCAGGCGTTTGAGGTATTGCATGGGCGCCATGTCGGTGCAGCGCTTGAAGTGTTCGTGGAAGGTCGACACACTCATGTTGGCCCGTGCCGCCAGCGCCTCCACGCTCAGGGGCTCGCTGTAGTGCTCGCGCAAGTGGGCGAGGGCAGCGCCGATGCGGGCAAAGTGCCCTTGTTGTTCCACCAGCGCCCGCAATACCCCAGCCTGCGGGCCGCGCAGCGCGGTGTAAAGCACTTCACGCACCCTCGCCGGGCCCAGGACCTTGGCATCCAGTGGGTCCTGCAGGCACTGCAGCAGGCGCTCCACACTGTCGCGCATGGGCGCATCCAGTGCTGCGGAAGTCATCGATTGCGGTGTTTGCGCCTGCACGGCAGGGTCTGGCGCCAGGTCCATGCTTTGTACCAGTTCACCCAGCACGCCACGGTCGATGTCCACCGCCACGCCCAACAGCGGCGCCTCGCGGGTGGCGAAGGTTTCACACATGAAGGGCACTGACAACGCCTGCACCAGGTAGTGGCCAGCACCGTATTCGAGGGTGCGTGGCCCCAGGCGTGCCAGCTTGCTGCCCTGGGCCAGGATCATCAGGCTGGGCTCGTAGATTTGCGGGCTGCTGGCGACATAGTGGTCCCAACTCAGTACCTGCACCTGAGGCAGGTGCGTAGGCACGAAGCCCGGGCGCGTGGCCAGGCAGCGGATCAGGGCGCAGAGGGGCGCGTTGGCATCGACGTGGCGGGTCAGTTGCATGATGAACCAGGGCAGAGGATCAGACAGCCTAATGATCGCAGATTGACGGTATCGCGCCAGTAGCATAAGGGCAGGTTCGGAGAATCAGGCATGCATGCCGGAGAATCTGCCGTGGGCGCGGGGGCGAATGGGGGGCACAATTCCATCACTGAATCGTTTCACTCTACAGCGAGGTCCAGCATGTATACCGCTATCGGTTACGCCGCCCAAACCCCTACCAGCCCCCTGGCCCCCATGACTTTCGAGCGCCGCAGCCCGCGCCCAGACGATGTCGCCATCGAGATCCTGTACTGTGGCGTGTGCCACTCCGACATCCACCAGGCGCGCAACGAATGGGGCATTGCCGTATACCCGCTGATGCCTGGCCACGAAATCATCGGCCGCGTCACCGCCACGGGCGAACAGGTTACCGCCTACAAGGTAGGTGACCTGGTCGGCGTGGGTTGCATGGTCGACTCCTGCCGCCACTGCGAGGCGTGCGCCAAGGACCTGGAACAATACTGCCAGGAAGGCCCGACCATGACCTACGCCACCCCGGACCGGGTCGACGGCAGCAACACCATGGGCGGTTACTCCAGCAGCATCGTGGTCAGCGAGCACTTCGTGCTGCGCATTCCGGCCGGCATGGACCTGCCCAGCGCCGCGCCGATCCTGTGCGCCGGCATCACCACCTATTCGCCGCTCAAGCACCACGGTGTCGGCCCGGGCCACAAGGTCGGCATCCTGGGCATGGGCGGGCTGGGCCACATGGGCATCAAGCTGGCGAAGGCGCTGGGCGCAGAAGTGACCTTGTTCACCCGCTCCCAGGCCAAGGCCGAAGAAGCGCGGCGCCAGGGCGCCGACCATGTGATCGTGTCCACCGATGCCGAGCAGATGCGCGCTGCGGCCGACCGTTTCGATTTCCTGCTCGATACCATTCCGGTGCAGCACGACCTGAACCCGTACCTGGAAACGCTGAAGTTCGACGGGGTGCACATTCTGGTCGGCCTTATCGAACCGATCGACCCGGCCGTGCATGCGGCCAACCTGGTCATGAAGCGTCGGGTGCTGGCGGGGTCGTTGATTGGCGGTATCGCCGAGACCCAGGAAGTGCTGGACTTCTGCGCCGAACACGATATCCGTTGCGATATCGAGATGCTGGATATCCGCAATATCAACCAGGCGTATGAGCGCATGATCGCCGGTGATGTGAAATACCGGTTCGTGATCGACATGGCCACGCTGCAGGCCTGATCGGGGCCTGCGTCGGCCGCTTGGCGGGCAAGCCGCGAAGCGACCGGCGCTGGCCTGCCGGGGCAGGCTTGGCTACCAGGCCAGCGGTTTGTCCCAGCCCTTCCAGAACAGCCACCGGCGCACCTCCCCATGCGCGCCGGTACCGATCTGCCACGCCGGCCGGCCGCTGTCCAGGGCAATCTCCGCCACAATCCCGGCATGGCTGGCGGCCACCAGGGTACGCCCGTCGGCGCTGATGTCCATGGCGCTGATGGTCGAGCCCAGGTAGTGCTGCCAATGCTCCTGGCCATCTTCGCCAAAGGCCCGCAGGTAGCCGTAGGCATCACCGATGATGTATTCGCCAGTGCGGGCCGCCCCGGCATAGACACGCGCGCCATCCTGCACCAGTGGGGTGCGCGGGTCCTGGCTGTAGTAATCGGTGCGCAGCCCCGGCAGGTCGGCTACCCGTACCGCCAGCGTGGCACCGCTGTAGAAGTGGCAGGCGTTGAGGATCAACTGGTTACCCCGCTGGTTGAACAGCGCGAAATGCGGGTATTCGCTGCCGGGACCAATCTCGGCCACCAACCTGAGCCGGTCGTCCAGCACCAGGTGCCGGCTGCCTTGCTCACCCACCACGACCCAGCGGCCATCCGCCGACACCGTGCCGTGCTCCATGCTCAGCCCGAGGCTGATGTCTTCCGGCTCGGTGCCTTCGGCCAGGGCGTCGAGTACCCGCGCCTGGTGCGGCAGCAGGCGGGTTGCGCCGTCGCTGGCCAACACGAAGGTGCCATCGGCACTGACCAGCAGTACGCGTTGGCCGTCCGGGAAGGGGATCAAAGCGGTGGGCGCGGGTGGCAGGTCGAACGGCTCGAACGGGTAGCCGGCCGGCAACCCTTCCAGGCCGGTCGGCCAGGCCAGGCGCTGTACCTGTGGGCCGCCCCAGCCAGCGGTCACCCGGACGCCTTCGGCATTGCCCAGGGCAAAGTAGCGGCGGGCCGGGCAGCGGCCGAAGTACTCGACGCCGATCACCGGGGTGACCCCATGGCGATCGATACGCAGCACCTGGCCTTTGTCGTGCGGCATGCCGATGCGCGCCAGCAGGCTACCGTCGTCCAGCAGCAGGACATTGCTGATGCCCTGGCCATGCTTGTCGAGCAACGGCACCAGCGGTTGGTGGGCAGGCGGCCAGGCTTCGCGGAAGGTTTGGCGCTGCTGCTCACTGCAGCCCGGGCGGTTGGCTGCCTGCAGCGCCGCCAGCCAGGCGTCGAGCAGGTGTTCCGTGGCGGGCACTTGTGGCGCTTGAAGGTTGTCCCAGCCTTGGGCACGGCCTTGTGCGACGTAGTCGTTGACGGCCTGGGCATAGGCGATGACCGCCTGCTGCCATTGCTGCTGGGGGTACTGCTTATCCATGAGTGGGGCGGGCTCCTTGCTGCAACGTGTTTCACTTCAAGCGCGCATGGTACTCCTTATGCCCGACTTGCGGTTGTTAGCCCCGGGTGTGACGCGTACCATGCCGGCATTCCTATTCATGACAATGCGTACGTCGGCAAGCCCGTAAAGCGGGGCGCTGGCGCGCGACCTGTTGCTTTTTCGCGGAGACTCTCTTTCTACAATGAACGGACCTGTACCCAGCCACCTGCCACCCGGCACGGGCAGCGGCAGTTGGCTTAGCGTCATCGCCTTGGCCCTGGCGGCCTTCATTTTCAATACCACCGAATTCGTCCCGGTGGCGCTGCTCAGTGACATTGGCCGCAGCTTCGAGATGAGCACTGCCCAGGTCGGCCTGATGCTGACCATCTATGCCTGGGTGGTGGCGCTGGCCTCTCTGCCGATGATGCTGCTGACCCGCAACATCGAACGGCGGCGCTTGCTGTTGTTGGTGTTTATGGTGTTCATCGTCAGCCATTTGTTGTCCTGGCTGTCGCAGAGCTTCGCCATGCTGCTGGTCAGTCGCATCGGCATTGCCCTGGCGCATGCGGTGTTCTGGGCCATTACCGCTTCGCTGGCGGTGCGCGTGGCGCCGCCGGGGCAGCAGGCCAAGGCGTTGGGCCTGTTGGCCACCGGCACCACCCTGGCCATGGTGCTTGGCATCCCGCTCGGGCGTGTGGTGGGGGAGGCGCTGGGCTGGCGCATCACCTTCCTGAGCATTGCCGGTGTGGCGCTGGTGACCATGTTGTGCCTGATGAAGTCGTTGCCGCTGCTGCCCAGCCAGAACTCCGGCTCGCTACGCAGCCTGCCGGTCCTGTTCAGGCGCCCGGCGCTGGTCATCACCTACCTGCTGGTGACCCTGGTGATTACTGCGCAATTCACCGCATACAGCTATATCGAGCCATTCGCTCTGCACGTGGCGCAGATCGGCGGCGAGCGCACCACGCTGTTGCTGTTGCTGTTCGGGGGTGCAGGGGTACTGGGTTCAGTGTTGTTCAGCCGCTACAGCGAGCGCTTCGCGCAGGGTTTCCTGCTGGGCTCGATGGGGGTGCTGGCGGCGTGCCTATTGTTGCTGTTGCCTCTGTCAGGCAACTTCTACGTGTTTGCGGGGCTGAGCATGTTGTGGGGGGTAGCGATCCTCAGCTTCAGCCTGGCGTTGCAGTCCAAGACGTTGAAGCTGGCGTCTGATGCGACCGACGTGGCGATGGCGCTGTTCTCGGGTATCTACAACATCGGCATTGGGGGCGGGGCACTGTTGGGCAGCATTGTCAGCAGCCGGCTGGATGTGGCGTACATCGGCCTGGTAGGCGGTAGTGTGGCGGTGGTCGCGTTGTTGCTGGCAGTGGCCAGCACCCGGCGCTTGCGAGAGGCGTTACCGCACTGACCGGTCAGGCCCTGCGATGGGCTGCAGGGGCAGCCCAAACCGGTGGGAGGGCGTCAGGCCAGCACCGCCGCCCATGCTGAAATCAGCAAAAGCCCCGCCAACAGTTGGTTGAACACCCGTAACCGCTGCGGCGCCTGCAACCAGCGGGCGCTGCCTGCCCCCAGTACCGCCCATGCCCCCATGCACGGCAGGGCAATCAGGCAGAACACCAACGCCAACTGCCATACCGGTAACCTGGGGGCGGCAAACACCCCCACCACCGCCACGGCCATCAACCACACTTTGGGGTTGACCGCCTGCAGCAAGGCGGCGCTGAGTGCGCTGAAGCCTTGAGCCGTACCTGCGTGCAGCGGTGCCCCGGCACTGCGCAGCATTTTCCACGCCAGCCCGCTCAACCACAGCGCTCCGGCCCAGCTCATCAGTGGCTGTGCCAGCGGGTGGCGCAGCAACAGCTCGCCCAGCCCCAGGCCCACCAGCAGCACAATCGTCGCTGCCGTGCAGCAGGCCGCCAGGATCGGCAACAGGCTGGCCCGCAGGCCCAGGCGGGCGCCGTGCGCCAGGATCAACAGGTTGGTTGGCCCCGGGCTGAGGCTGGCGACCAAAGCAAACAGGATGAAGGGCAGCATCGGCTGAGACATGTGGAACGCTCCAAAGCATCAAAGCCCCATGCTCGCTGTTGCCAGGCGCTTCAGTCTGGAAGGTTTGAGCAGCGCCTGCGGTAGTCGGCCGGTGTCAGCTGGTAGGCGCGGCGAAACCAGCGGCCCAGGTGGCTCTGGTCGGCAAAGCCCAAGGCCACGGCCACTTGCGCCGAGCTCTGGCCTTGGGCGAGCAGCCGCCGGGCACGGGTCAGGCGCAGTTGGATGAGGTAGGCATGAGGGGCAATACCGAAGGCGGCCTTGAACGCCCGGGTGAGGCGAAAACGGTCGATGCCGCAGGCCTGGGCCAGGTCGTCGAGGCCAATGTCGCGTTCCAGGTTGGCATGCAGGTAGTCCCGCGCGCGCTGCGCGCTCAGCGGTAGGCGCGGGTCGGGGTTGATGCGCCGGCGCCATTGCAGGTGGCAGGTCAGGCGGGCAAGCAGTTCGTCGGTGGCGGTTTGCCGGACGATGCGCAAGTCCTGGTCATGAACCGCGCGGAAGGCGAGGGCGGTGGCGCTTGCCAAACGCTGGTCATGGCAAAGGGTATCGGCAAAGCTCGGCAGGCTGCCGCCCGGCGCGTGCTCGAACAGCGACCGCAATTGCTGGTCGAGCCAGAGCGGGTCCAGGTACAACGTGGAGTAGGTGAAGCCTTCCTCGGTGGGGGCCAGGCCATCGTGAATATCGCCAGGCTCGAGCAGAAACACCTGCCCGGGTGTGCTGCGGTGGCGCACCCGGCGGCAATTGAACTGCTGCACGCCCTGTTCGGTGACACCCACCAGAAAGCTGTCGTGCCAGTGCGGGTCGTAGGCATGCCCGACAAAATGCGCCCGCACCGACTCGATGCCGGTGTCGGCGTCCTGCTTGAAGTCTATCCAGTTGCTCATGGGGGCATGTCGCCGGTTCAAAAGGCCACCCTAGCGTAACGGTTGAGGTCAGTCTGGAACAATTGTGCAGCCGCTGGCCAGTGCCGGTTCACGCAACGCCTCGAAGCGCTCGCGTAGCCACAGGTGCAATTGGGTCACCGCCGGGGTGAGCTGTTTACGATGCGGGCACACCAGCGTGACCGGGGTCGATTCGCCGGGCAGTTCGGGGAGAACGACCTCCAGTTCGCCGGTGGCTATGTTGGCGCTGACGTCCAGCCACGACTTGTACACGATGCCTTCACCCTGTACGGCCAAACGGCGGATGACGTCGGCGTCGTCGCTGACCAGCGGCCCGCGCACCTGCACGGTGCGGTTGCCCAGTTGCCATTTGTCGTAGACCCGGTTGTGCTGCATATACAACAGGCATGCATGCTGCTGCAGCGCATCGGGGGTGAGTGGGCGGCCGTGCCGGGCCAGGTAGTCGGGCGAGGCGACTAGCACCCGGCGGTTCCAGGCAGCCAGGGGCAGGGCGATGTAGTTGGCGTCCTGGTTGTGGCCATAGCGGATGGCCACGTCTACCGGGTCACGGTTGAGGTCGGCGATCTGGTCAGAGAGAAAGAAGCGCACCTGCAACGCCGGGTGCTCGCGGCGGAAGGCGCTGAGCCATGGCAACAGCATGTTGCGGCCCATGTCGGAGGGCGCCGACACCTGCAGCGTACCGCGCAGGGTATCAGGGTTACCATGCAGGTCCTCGTGGCCCTGGCGCAGGCTCTCCAGCACATTCAGTGCGGTCGGCAGGTAGCGCTCGCCCTCTGCGGTCAGGCGCAGGCTGCGGGTGGTGCGGGCGAACAGACGCACGTCCAGGTCGCGCTCCAGGCGCTTGATGGCCGCAGCCACCTGGCCAGGCAGCAAGCCCGCTTCGTGGGCAGCGGCGGTGAAGCTGCCCAGCACGCTGCTACGGGCGAACAGCTCAAGGTCTGCGATGCGCAGCATTTTCACTCCAGGGCCGAAAGTGTTGCTGCATTGTGCCGGTTTTTCTTTTCTGCAGGAAAGATAAGATGAGCGGCAAATTCACTGCTCATACCTGGAGTCGTTGCATGGATACCGTCTCGCTGGCCAAGCGCCGTTACACCACCAAAGCCTACGATGCCTCACGCCGTATTCCCCAGGCCACGGTCGATGCCCTGCTCGAGCAACTGCGCCACAGCCCGTCCTCGGTCAATTCCCAGCCTTGGCACTTCATCGTCGCCGACAGCGCCGAAGGCAAGGCCCGCCTGGCCCAGAGCACCTCGCAGGGCTATGCCTACAACACGCCGAAGCTGCTCGATGCTTCGCACGTGATCGTGTTCTGCACCCGTACCGAAATGACTGAAGCGCACCTGAACAGCGTGCTGGACCAGGAGGCCGCCGACGGGCGCTTCCGGGACGAACAGGCGCGCGCGGCGCAAAACCAGAGCCGCCGTCACTACGTTGACCTGCATCGCTTTGATCTGAAGGACGTGCAGCACTGGATGGAGAAGCAGACCTACCTGGCCCTGGGTACGGCGTTGCTGGGTGCTGCGGCACTGGGGCTGGATGCCACGCCCATCGAAGGTTTCGACAGCAAGCTGCTGGATGCAGAACTGGGCTTGCGCGAGCGGGGGTTCACCAGCGTGGTGATGCTCTGCCTGGGCTATCGCAGTGAGGCCGACTTCAATGCCGGCCTGGGCAAGTCGCGCTTGCCGGCATCGCAGGTATTCACCTTCCTGTAAGCGCGGCAGCCGGGTAATGCCAGGCAGTCAAGCCCTGGTGGCAGCCATTGGGCTGCTTTGCAGCCCATCGCCGGCAAGCCAGCTCCCACAGGGATCGCATCAGGGCTGACAGGTGTTTGTCAGAAGATATGCAGCGCCTGTGAGATCGAGCGCCGCCCGCGCGGCGCT
>NZ_JBICMS010000037.1:0-472 GCF_043106615.1 Pseudomonas sp. CJQ_9
CCTGGAAGTGTGACTACTTGGGCTATGGGATGAGCTGGCATCAGCAGCCAAGGCTGCGGGTGGCAACGACGAGCCTGGGTCGCCTGCGCGACCGGCTCGCAGAGCTGCTACGCGGTGCACGGGGTCGCAAGATGACGAATACCATCGAGCGGATAAACCCTGTCCTGCGAGGCTGGGCGGGTTACTTCAAGCTTAGCCAGAGCAAACGGCCACTTGAGGAACTGGATGGCTGGATCAGGCACAAACTCCGCTGTGCCATCTGGCGCCAATGGAAGCAGCCCTCTACGAGGGCGCGCAACCTGATGCGTCTGGGCTTAAGCGAAGAGCGTGCCTGTAAATCGGTCTGTAACGGCCGAGGCCCGTGGTGGAACTCGGGGGCGCCACATATGAATCAGGCGCTGCCGAAGAAGCTATGGGATCGACTCGGACTGGTCTCGATACTGGATACGATCAAACGGCTTAGCCGCATAGC